>DAOWFD010000271.1 GCA_030638185.1 Candidatus Aegiribacteria sp. | reverse complement strand
TCCTTCGTCGTGGTCATGGACGGGAGGTGAGCCGGGAAGAGGCTCTATGTATATTGCAGCAGAACCAGGATGACGGTCTTGTCCTGCAGCCTTCAAATACGCAGCGGGCCGAATTCGTCTGCTCCTGCTGCGGATGCTGCTGTGGTATGCTCAGGATGCAGAAGATGCTGCCTCATCCAATAGATTTCTGGGTAACCAGCTTTCAGGCGGAGATCAACACCGATGTATGTATAGGGTGCGGTCTCTGCGTGAAGAGGTGCCAGGTGGACGCGGTCATCCTGAAAGGCTCTCCAAAGAAGGCGGTAATCGGCAAGACCCGATGCATCGGATGCGGTCTCTGCATTCCAACTTGCCCAACGGATGCAATATGTCTAATTCCTAGAGAACAGAAAATTGTACCCCCGATGGACGAGGAGGAACTCAACGACACGATCATGTCGAACAAGAAGGGTGCGGTGGGCAGGTTCCTCATGTTTCTGAAAATCCTGCTTAGGATGAGACAATGAACGTTCCCTTTATCTCCAATCGTTACACTCGCTCAGGATAAACTCACTATGGGTTCTCATCCCTGCCGGAAACTCAAACAAAAACAGCCCCGAAGGGCTGTATCAATTTTGAGTGACTGACCGGCTGATTGAGAGTTGGAACTCTTTCTGCGGATGGCGTATGATATAGTAGAATACGGGTACCTATGAATCCAGTCTTCCTTCCATATGTTGGCTGGAGAGTAGCATATGTCATATCTTCATCGAGATACGAGGCTCGTTGCTGATAAGACAGGTTCGGGAAGTGCTGATTGATCAGGTCCAGATCAGAGAGGATTAGAAATGGCAATGGTACAGTGTGCCTGGTGCGGTGGAACGGGAATTGACGACGTTAAGCTCAGCTCACCCTGTAATGTATGCTACGGTGACGGTTACATTAACGTTCCCGATCCTCCAACAAAATGCGGACGATGCAATGGTACCGGGAAAATAAAAGACGGTTTCACTCGGGAAGCTGGAAAATGCTCCGGATGCGGAGGATCCGGCTGGGCCAGCTGAGGGGGACAAGGCAAGCGCCGATCTGGAGGGCAAACAGAGACTACAGCGGGCAGGGATTCTCTTACTCCTTGGAACCAATCTGAATCGGACTAGCAGATTAACTGCAGCCATTTAGGGGGAAGATGAGCTTTCCTCCCCTTTAGACCAATAAGCTGGAGCCATAGAAATAACCTTTGTACCAGTTATTGTTTTTCCAATTTCATAATGTAAACACGGTGATAATCCGAGCTTCTATTGTCCAGTGCGATGTATCCATTCGAGTTAATAATCAGATTGTGGCAAACGGAATCCGGTAGTGCAACATCGACCACGGCGATTCTGTTACCTTCAGTTGTCGATACATCCCAGATATTTCCAGGGAAACCACCTCGTCTTGACCACAGATTCCCTTCTTCGTCTATGGCAAGAGCACTGATTATGGGATGGAGTTCAGGGATCGTTGTTGTCTTGCTCATTCTGCCGCCATCTTCACTGTTGGTCATAAGTGTAAGCGGATCTATACCGGGGATAACAGGTGATACGTCAGGAGCCTCCGGCATATTCACAATCACCCTGTCTGTAACATCCGTTCTCTCAAGAGTGTTCAGCAATTCACCTTCTCGGGAGTAAACTTCAACAGACCAGCAAGAACTATTTACTCTCGACAAATATAGGCTTCCATTACCGTCTGCAGCCAGCATCACATACCCTGGAAGAAAATCGGAAGATGGTTCCAAGGTATTCTCGTAGAACATTATACTGGAAATAAGCTCTCCCGTGTCAATGTCCTGAGTCTGGACAGAGTAAGACACAGTCAGTGTATTCCATTCAACATCATTAGTGTAGGTTACAGAAGTAGATTCATCAACAAAAGAGATATCTTCAATCATATTTTCTGCAAGATCTCTCTTCTCTATGAACTCACCTTCTGCTGAATATGTGAGCCAATCACCTGTTGCATCCTCACGGATCGCTATGATTTCTTCTCCAGGAACCCAGAGGACATTTGTAGGTCCAAATTGAAATTCTCCAGGACCAGAACCGGATCTGCCGATCTGTCTTACAAATTGTCCGCTCGAATCAAATACACAGGCGCATCTTTTCAGATAATCAACGATAACCAGTTCACCTGAAGGAAGCACAGCAGCATCCAGAATATTTCCAAACATCTCGGTAGAATCCCCCATCAGTACCCCGATAGTATCTACAGGTACCAGCCGCAGAGAATCAACGCCTGCTGCTGAGGGTTGTTCGTTTTCTGCAGTGCAGCTGATTGAAAGACACATCACCGTCATGAATACAATTGTTAGAATTTTCATGTGATTATTCCTTCAAATATTGTGTAGGGAAATCAGTTCTTCTTTGTAAATAAATATATGGCGACTATATACAAACCCGCATTTAGAATGTCACTTGATGAACTTAAGAAGGTAAGCGAAATATACAGTCCTGGATCGATTACGAGGAACGATCTATCTTTTCCTGAATGGGTTCCACATAAGTTGTTTTGGACAGGATACCTGTATAATTCACTGGAATTGTGGATCATATTGGACCCAGCGGATCCGATTTTCATCTTACCTTTCACCTGAAAGCATACGACTGTGTATAGATAAAGAAGGGACGTAGATTCTGCGTCCCTTCTTTTTGCAATTGCAGTGTTACCTATAAGGAAGCTTTGATCGCTCCCCATGTTGTCTGTTCAAGAGAAGTCTCACTGAATAAGAAGTTCGTACCGAAGCGACCGATCGAGCTCGAACTCGAATCATTCGAGGGGTAAACGAACCCCATATTCCCTGCGGCCGGATAGACCGCGTTGAGCCAGGTCACGTCAGCGTCGGTGGTCAACGACGAGGCCGAAGAGATGTACCAGTCGTCGTCGCCCTGAACATACAGGGCGCCGATGGTGTAGGTTTCCTCGGGCACGACGATGACCGGAGTGATACTGGCGTAGATCCAGTCGCCGACCACGGAGCCGGTCGCGTCCACGGTCACCGAAGCGATCAGGGTCTGGGATCCGTCCCAGATGCCGACCTGGTGAGGGGATTCGATACCACCGGTCTTGTCAGCAT
>DAOWFD010000154.1 GCA_030638185.1 Candidatus Aegiribacteria sp. | reverse complement strand
TAGGGGTACACTACGAAAATGACGGTAGAAGTCAATAGGTATTTGCTCAATCCTGCGGTACATCCAGCCTCCAGAATGTTCCGCCTGATGGTATCCTTACGAATTTCGCGGGCATTTCAAGCATTACAAGCTCTATGGTCATTGAAACGGTCCCGTTAAAAAGATGACCGCCTCTGGCTGACATGTCTTCATCAGCAAGACTCACATGAAGGTGAACAAAGGGTTTACCCTCCTTCATGGATACATTTCCCTGAAGTGACAGTATCTCCGAAGACGGTTGAATCTTCTCTGTGACGTATTCCTTACCGTCATACCTTCCTATCTCAATGTTCTCAAGCATTCCTATGCCCGCGATAACTGCGGCCGCCTCAACTTTCTCTTTTTCGCACCAGTCAGAGAGGGTTTCCGGGAACTGCTCTCCTATATCAAATCTAATGAGTGTTCTGCCGTTGTTCCTGTAGAGAACTTTCATTTCAGTTTCCTCCAGTCCAGCTTCTTCTTCCTGTGTCTATTGATCCGTGTCCAGCCGGACAGCTTATTGAATAGCCGCTATCTGATAATTCGAGTATATACCCTTCTCCACTTTCCGGGCATGTAAGCGGTCTCGGTCTTCTCGCATACTGATCCAGCTGCTCAACCTCTGATGCCCATTCACCTTGAGCATCACAATAATTCGCCTGATCAGTGCTTAAAGTATTCAGATTAGCTCTGCATTGTCTTCTTTTTGAAATTTCATTAAAGCTCTCAGAACCGTTTCCACTGCAAGCTGAGAACGCGATGATGATCAAGGCAGTGACAGCAATCCTCAGTATAATTGATTTCCTATTCATCATTGATAACAACCATCTGTCTAGTTATCGGATCTGTACCTGAGGGAATGAATCTCGCGAAATATAGCCCTGAGGGTACACGCCTTCCATCTTCATCTGTACAGTTCCAGATCAGAGTTCCTGTTTCAGATGAATCCATTTCGATTACCTTCACTATTCTTCCAGCAGCATCAAAGATTCTCAATTCAGCCGGACCGTCCGGGACACTCCAGTAGAAGGTGACTGAATTGATTGCGGGATTTGGACGGGGTTCGGAAATAAAGGGCAGCACTGCAGGAGTATCAGGAGACGATACCCCTGTACCCGAAACGGGTATTTCTATTGTCTGCAGTACGTGATTCCTGCTCCATACCGTTAATGCTGCGGTATCGTATTCGTCTGTTGCAGTGATATCCATCTGAACCTGCCCTGAGGCGTCTGTATAATCAACTTCATACATTGCGGTATCATCCCATTCACCCTGCATGAAACATACTCTGGCATCCACCACAGGACCTGAATTGTCCTCCACAGACACAGTGACACTGTTCAAACCTGGTGAAAGGGTATCGGGACCCGTCATCTGTAGCGGACCATCGGGGGCTTCAGACCACAACGGAAGTTCAGGATCGCCGAAAAGCGTGATCGATTTAGCAATCCAGTCGTAATGGGTATCAGTTGGTATCAGGGGTATGAACTCGTCCCATGCCATTGCATGCGCAACACCGAGGTTGTAGAGACCTTCAGTAAAAAATTTTGCAAAGAACTCCTGATCAACCAGTTCGCTCCATTTATCTCCGGGTTCGGAGGGCTCTCCCCAGCCGTACCTCGTATTCATCATACAAAAACCGCCACCACCCGGTGACCTGATCCATGATTCCGCAAGACAGGTGCCTGTATCGAATGAACCGGAAAGGCAGGATATTGTATTCCATATGGATACCCTTCCATGTGTGGAAATGTTGGTGAGCCCCATGAAATCACCGCTTCCAAGGCTTCCAGTGCCTATCGATACGCTTCCCTGACTGCCGTGCCCGGCATGATTTACAAGATGCATGCCCATGTTGAGCATCTCCATAGTCGCGCTGTAACTTTGAGTACCGTTACTCTGGTAGTGTTTTACAACAGGCTGCCAAAGTGCAGGAGTATAAAGTGTATCAACCTTTTCCTTACCCGCGCTGCCCGGGCAGTACGGGCTGCTCCAGAGGATGCCTGTAGTAAACCCCATAGATGTGAACCACGGATTCGTGTCCCTCCCATCGGTCAGTGAAGGTAGCTCGTAGGCAAGAATCTTATTTACGAAAATGTTTGCCTGCGGACTGTTCTCAACTGAAGCCCTTCCTATAATGTAATCCGGATGGTAATCCATTACATCACCGCTGAGTTCTCCCCATACACCGTTGTCGTTGGCATCCCACTGGTCCGAACCTACCGTCGGGTCGTTCATGTCCTGGAAGTATATGTCAGCTGCTGGGTCTCCCTCATAACCTTCAGCTGTTGCATAGCAGTTCCTGTGTGGTACGAGTGGCGTGTCCCCGCCAAGGAGAACGTAAGTTGGTGGTGTCTGACTATATATGTCCCTGAGGAAGAATCTTAGTTTCTGAGCAGCGTCCACACCGGAATAATTCGATTCTATGTACTCCATGGTCACTATTGCCGCCGGTATGCCTTTCATGGTCTTGAATTGCGCAAGAGGTTCAAAGACCGAAAACAGAGAGTCCCTTGTGATAATGAGATATTCCCCCCATGGAAGATCATCTGCTGGTACAACCGGCATATTGTTCATGCTCAGATCTTCCGGGTTTAGAACCTGATTGCTGATAATATCCTCCAATACCCTGAGTCCTTCGATCCCCCTGCCGCGGGGAATACACCCGAAATCTTCGTAATGGTAGTGAATTATCATTGAGATTGAACCGGTAAGAACGGCTCTTCCGGTGGATGGATTCCAGGTCAGAGGAGATATTCTCATGTTAAGGATACTGTAACCCATGAGCTGGCCCTGTGATACTGGAATAACCAGTGGAATATCCATAGGTTCACTGTAGGATACAGCATTCCTGAGAGTCGGTGAAAAGAGTTCCGGGCTGGAAATGGGAACTCCATGCTGAACAGGTTTGAGATCGTACGAACCGGGCAATACTGTCTCATTCGAGTATACGACGGTTACCGATTCCACCCTTGCGCCGAATGGCAGGAGTACTGAAACAGGGAATACCGGAAGAGCCGGATCACCGGGAGCCCCGGTATTTACCGCACCAGGCAAAGAGAAATACTCGCCAAGGGTGCTTTCCCTGACTTCTGGATCTGTCAGGGGTATTTCCCAATTGATGAACATCTCACCTGCAGATACTGCAGATATAAATACACATAGAATGAATATGGTTTCTTTTCTCATTTTGTCCCTACCGTATCAGGTTTCCATTAAGGCGGTCATCCATCCTTTACCTTGTATCGCCTCCAACATCACTTTCAGCATAATCGTAATAGGCACTGCTAGTATCATGCCCCATGCTCCCCACAGCCAGGCCCATACAATAACCGCCAGAAGAACGGTAACGGACCCTATCGGAAGGGAGAACTGCATCAATTTTGGCTCTATTGCATTTGAAACGGTTATGTTCACGGCCATCACAACAATTATCACAGGCCACGCATCAAGAAAGCTGCCGTGCTCGAAAACAGCCATCGTATAAAGAATTGCCCCAATACCGGCGATCAGTGATCCATAAATCGGTATGAAGTTCATAACGAAACATATTGATCCCCATATCAGAGCATCCTGTGGGTCTAAAAATAGCATCAGCCCCAGTCCAATACATATGCCGGTGATGGAACTTGTAATCAGTTTGGTTAAGATGAATTTACGGGTATTCGATTCTATTTCATCAGATATCTGCAGTATCCTTTTGTAGTTGGATGATGTGAGAATATTTTCCAGATTATCTTCAAGCCGTCTTCTACCTATCATGAGGAAGGTTGTGAGAAAGAGTATCATTACAAAGGTGAATACTCCGGAAATAATCGGTTTGGCTGCACTGGGAACTATGCTCATTGCCGATTCCGCCAGACCGTTTATGTAATCGGTCACCGCTGCTGAATCTCCGAAGACTCCGCTTGAAACCATCCAGTTCTTTATTGGTTCCACGATATTGCTCATAATATCGTTGCTTTTGCTGAGAATGAGAGCGATCTGTCCCCTTATCAGCAGGTATATTCCAAGTGAAAGGCCTACAAAGAGCAGTATTACGAGAATAACCGAGAATATGGCCGCTAACTTAGACTCCTCACTAATATGATCCTTTCCTAATTTTCCCTTTATCCGGAACAGCATATTGTCAACAATGCTGGCTGTTCTCTTCGCCACGGGCTGAAGAAGCAGCATGAGGAAGAAAGCGACTGTAAGTGGAACAAAGACCCCCGAGGCGCTTTTAAGAATAGTACCTGCAGCAACTATACCCAGAAGTACAATAGCCATAATGAAAAGCCTGCTGCCGTAATTATCTGTCACTTATATCCTGCCTTCCCGCTCAATGTACCATATTCCTTCGGTCTGCGGTCTTCAAGACAATTAATGTGGCTTCTCATCTCCTCCACATCTGTCAGGTCGATTTCAAAATCACTGACACCTTCCATTACATTACGTCCCTTGATCATCTTTCCGCCCGGATGGGCTACTCCACCGGAACCCCCGAATATGACACCCAGGTGTTCACCCCCCAGGTTGCATCCTACCGTGAATATCTGGGCTTCTGCAGACCTGGCTCTGAGCAGTGACCTGAACAGCTCCAGCCAGTGCAAGCTTTATGCTTAGCTCAGGAAATCTCAGGTCATAGCAGACTATCCCGGCGCCTGTTGTTTCCATGAAGGGGAATGTTCCTCCGCATTTACCAGAGATAAATGCTCTGTCTTCCCCCATCTGCTTGAACAGGTGAACCTTGTCGGTCCGATACGCAAGTGCTCCTTCCGGTGAGTATACAACCATTCTGTTCACCACTCCGGAATCGGTTCTAACTGGAAGGGTTCCACCTATTATCCATATGCCGTTTTCTCCTGCAACCGAAGCTGTTGGAAGATTCCTTATATCTTCTTCAGAAAGGGCAAGGGAAGGAATGCTGTCAAGCATGTATCCCGTTGTGAAGAGCTCAGGAAGTACAGCCACATCCGGGATTGGTGATGTTACAGCAGCCTCGGAGAATCTGTGCATGTTTTCAGCTGGAGAACCCTCTATACCGAGTTCTACAAGTCTCAGAATCATCGAATCTCCATATCAGGTTTACTCAGGAATCTTTGTAATATAGCATTCATGTAATTTTCAGTATAATATATTGATTTCAGGTATCATTGAAACAGTTTCATTATTCTGGAAGGAAAATTAGCTATGACCACTCCAAAAATAAGCAGAAGAGGCAATAGTATTCAGGAATCGCCCATCCGTAAACTGGCTCCACTGGCGCTGGATGCAATTAAGAGGGGTATAAGCATTCATCATCTGAACATAGGCCAGCCTGATATTCCAACACCAGTTGAGTTCTGGGATGCGGTAAAATCCAATATGAACACTGTACTTGCCTACGGCCCAAGCATCGGTATTCCCGAACTCAGGGAATCAATATGCGGTTACTATTCAAGATCCGGTATCTCCATCGAACCGGATCAGGTGATGATAACAACCGGAGGCTCAGAGGCAATCATTTTCGCAATGATAGCAACCTGCGACCAGGGTGATGAAATAATCTGTTTTGAGCCTTTCTATACGAACTACAACGGTTTTGCCACCCTTGCGGATGTAAAGCTCGTGCCAATTACATCTACAGCGGAGAACGGTTTTCACCTTCCCCCTACCGATCAGATAACTTCCAGTATTACGGATAGAACCAGAGCAATACTCATATGCAATCCCAATAATCCCACCGGCACTATACTCACAGATGCGGAAATAGCGGATCTTGCTGATATCGTATCCCGTTATAACATCTATCTTCTTGCCGATGAAGTGTACCGGGATTTTGCATTCGATGGAAGGGAACACTCATCCATTCTGGAGTTTCCAGGGATCGCTGACAGGGCTGTGGTCATGGATTCCATTTCTAAGAGGTTCAGCTCATGCGGAGCAAGGCTTGGTAACATCATAACCCGCAACAAGTCACTCATGACAGCGTTCGTAAAATTCGGTCAGGCAAGACTCTGTCCTCCCACCCTCCCCCAGTACGGTGCTGCGGAGATGTACAGATCCATGACGGAGGAGTATTTCAGATCGATAGTATCAATGTATCAGAACAGGCGGGACCTACTCATGCAGGAGCTGCACGGGCAGGAAGGAATCTTCTTCCTCAAGCCTGAGGGGGCTTTCTATGCAACCATAAAAATTCCCGTTGAAAACTCTGATCATTTCGCCGCCTGGATGCTTACGGATTTCTCCATTGACGGATGGACCACAATGGTCGCCCCGGCTGAAGGATTTTACGCAACTCCAGGAATGGGTCTTGATGAGATCAGGATAGCATACGTTCTGGAAGAGAACAGGATGAAATCAGCACTCGAGATCCTTAAAGCAGGTCTGCAGGAATACCGATCCCTTTGATTCTGCAAGTGTCACAAGTGACGTCCGGTCCCTGCTAGACGTCCGGTCCCTGCTAGATTTCCCAGGAATATGGAAGCAAGTAGAATCATTGTTTTATGCTGAGATTGCTTTGAAGTATCAGACAGTATATATTGATGCAAGATATGCATCATGTGATGCAATTATCGTCTAATCTTTACTGTTTGAGAGAGGTTTAGTAATGCTCGAGAGTCTGCTTGGATCCAAAAGCTGTGAACTGGTTCTGCTCTTTCTTACTGTACGTGGAGAAGGTTATGCTCGAGAAATAGCTCGATTCTTTGGTGTTGACTACAGACCCATAAGAAATCAACTAAGAAAATTGGAGGTTGGAGGAATACTATGCAGCAAGCCTGCTGGAAAAACAGTGTTGTATTCATTCAATCCCCGATGCCCCTACAGAAGAGAACTCGTGATGCTTCTGGAAAAAGTACTTAAATTCTGTCCGCTTGATCTAAAGGAAAGACTGATCGGTAACAGGAGAAGACCAAGACGATGGGGAAAGCCTCTATGAAGAATGTTGGAGAACTGAATCGAGCCGAGTTAGCAGCTCTGGTTCAGGAAAAACTCCGAGATAATGGCATTGATGAGATTCTAAGCGGCGGCTCATGTGTATCCATCTACACTAATGAGACAAATCTATCAATGGATTTGAATATGATCCATACGAGTTTGCTGGCTCCCAGGCGCGACACAATAAGAGAAGTTCTGCAACACCTTGGATTCAGTGAAGAAGGTCGATATTTCAAGCATCCGGATACTGAACTATTAGTGGAATTTCCACCCGGACCGCCATCTGTAGGGGAAGAACCTGTTAGAACGATTGACGAGCGTAAGGAAAGTACCGGAATTTTAAGGCTTCTCTCACCTACAGAATGCGTCAAGGATAGACTGGCTTCGTATTTCTATTTCCATGATGAGCAATGCCTGAGACAAGCGGTACTTGTCTCCAAGGAGAATCGAGTCGATCTCAGCGAAATCAAGAGATGGTCACGCAGCGAGGGCCAGGACGATAAGTTTCGACACTATGAGAACCTTGTAAAATAATCACATATCAACGGCATGCAGCATATTGTCTGCAAATGCTGATGCAGGATGTTATGTGGCTTAAGATATTCAAGAAATTAAGGTAAATAGGAGAGTGAAATGTCTAATAAAAAGGTTGTTATTTTAGATGGAACCGGAAACGGGGACGATTATTTGGTATCTCCTTTTTCCGTACTGACTGATGTGCTAGATAATGCTGATTCGGATGTGCAATGTTATCACCTGAAAGAGATCAAGTTGGCCCATTGTACAGGATGTTTTGGATGTTGGATCAAAACACCTGGAATTTGTGTGGCATCCGATGAAGGCAGGGAGATCATCCAAGCCATTATTCAAAGCGATATGACAATTCTTTTTACTCCAGTGACCTTTGGTGGGTATTCATCAGTCCTTAAAATTATCGTTGATCGGTTTATACCGCTGGTTTTACCATTTTTCGGCAAATACTATGGAGATATTCATCATATACCGCGCTACTCAAGCTATCCCCGGTTTGTAGGAATCGGGGTCCAGCGTCACTTCTCAAAAGCGGAAGCTGAACTTTTTACAGCATTAGTGGGGCGTAATGCAATCAATTTTCACGCGCCTTCGTTTGCTGCTGATGTATTTAGTAACGAAGAAGATAACGAAACGCTGAACAAACGATTGAAAAGCGTCATTTCACGATCAGATCCTTTTCCTGTTGATGAGGACATTGTAACCTTTTTCCCAAAAGCAGATATGACATCTTTTGACAATAAGCAGGAAGGCGTCCAAAATGCATTGCTAATAGTAGGCAGTCCGAAAATAGAACATCGTTCTACATCGAGCATATTAGGGGAATATTTGATAGAAATAATGAAGTCAAGTGGTTGGAAAACTGAAGTGTTGACATTGAAAGGAAGTCTGAACCGGGAAAAGGGGCAGGCCGATTTATGTTCGGCAGTAGATCGGTCGGATCTGATCATTTTAGCGTTTCCCCTTTATATAGATGCTCTACCTTACCTTGTGACCAAAGCCTTCGAAGTAATTGCCCGGCATAAAAACAGCTTGCAGGTAAAAAGACCTCAAAGTATTTTTACTATTATAAACAATGGGTTTCCAGAATTTCATCAAAATGCTTTGGCATTGGCTATTTGTCGTTTTTTCGCAGATCAATGTGGTATTTCTCGGGCCGGGGCATTAGCCATGGGAGCAGGCGAAGTTATTGGTGGAGAGCAGGAACTCACTAAAACGAAACGTTCGGGCCCTCCTGTTAAACATGTAATCGAGGCGTTGGATAAAGCCGGTGCGGATTTAGCTAAAGGAAGTGCTGTTTCTCTCAATGTACAAAGCCTTATCTCAAAGATCCCAATACCGATAGTGCCTTTTGGGATCTGGCGCTGGATGTTTACAAAATTAGGACGGCAAAGGTGGAAACAGCAAGCACTTGAAAAT
>DAOWFD010000083.1 GCA_030638185.1 Candidatus Aegiribacteria sp. | reverse complement strand
GAGCAGTGAAATGATCAGGCTTGTAGGGAATCCTATGATCGATACTCTGCTGAGGCTTCTGCCCGTAGCGATGGACAAAGGAGAGCAGTTATCGGAAGAACCCTTCGCGCTTGTTACACTTCACAGACCCTCGAACGTTGATGATCCCGACAGGCTGGAAGCCATAATGGAAGCACTGAACGGTCTCAGTGACCTGAAAGTGTTTTTCCCCGCGCATCCGAGAACTCTGGGACACATTGAAGAATGGAACATTATCATCCCGGACAGGGTTTTAATTGGAAAGCCCCTGACATATCTTAACTTCATCAGAGCGCAGGCTGAGGCTTCGGTTGTAATAACTGATTCCGGAGGTGTTCAGGAGGAAACGAGTGTACTCGGAGTGCCATGTGTTACCGTGAGAACGAGCACTGAAAGGCCGGTTACACTGGAGCTTGGAACTAGCGTTCTCTGTCCGGATGTATCTGGAATAGTGGAAGCAGTAGCGAGACAGATTAAGAACCGCCCCGAATTGCCGCCGGAGATACCGTTCTGGGATGGGAAAGCTGGTATCAGGATTGCTGCATCCATAGAAAACTATATAGGAGCGAAGAGATGAAACCTGTTTTAATTACGTTATGGATTTTTGTACTCATGCTTCCGGTTGTTGCCTGCGGATCCGGAGATGAGAACAGTGAAAGCGGGAGCCCGGACTCCGATCTGTACGTTACCGCTGCCGGCGAAGGTACTCAGAAGTTCGCGGTTTCGATTCAGGGTGATGATGTGGGATATATGCAGCTTGACATTGAAGACCATGGAACGGACTCTCTCCTTATAACGCAGACCATCAGCTGGAATATGATACTCATGGGCAACCGGAGAGATATCGAAATGTCCATGACCGCTGTTTCGGACATGGAATACAATCTGGGGCGTATGCAGATGCAGATGTCCGACGGCTCGGCTACAATTACCATAAGGGCCTGGAGGCAGGATTCTCTTCTGATTTCGGAAATAGGTACGGCGGGAAGAGTAATAGAGAATTCAACCGTTATTGAGGGTGATTATCTGCCGGTTCTGGCCGATCTGGCGTGTGCCTCAATGGAATGGACAGAAGGACAGGAGAGAACCTTCCAATCCTTTGACCCTGCCAGCGGTATGATACTCTCATCCACAGCTGTATGCTCCGGTTTCGAGGAAGTATCTCTTCTTGGTGATACCGTAAATGCGGCCAGACTGAGGCTCTCACAGATGGGAACGATGAATACCGTCTGGGTATTCGAAGGCCAGATCATCAGGGAATACGAAGAAGGTCTCGGTATGGACATGACACGTGTCCTCCCATCGCAGGGAGGCGACATTGTGGCAACCAGAGACCTTTACGAAGTGTTTGCCGTATCTTCAACTCCGATCTCGAACCCCAGAAACACGGAGACCAGAATCTTCGTTTTGCAGGGAGAGATAGACTGGAGCCTGTTCCATCTGAGCATTCCTCCCGTACAGACGGCAATCGGCTGTACTGTAACGGTTTCAAATGGTATACCGGGTCAGATCGCTCAATTTCCCCCTTCAATACCCGAGGAACTGATTGAATACACTCTTCCCGAGTCTATGATACAGTGTGATGATTCGATAATAGTGGAAAAAGCAGCCAGCCTGACAGACGGTTCATCCGATTCGTGGGAAGCCGCCAGAAGAATCGCCTCATTCGTTGACACCAGTGTTGAGAACAGCCCTACGGTTTCCCTGCCTTCAGCAGTGGACGTAATGGAGAACCTCAGAGGAGACTGCAACGAGCACACCATACTCACCGTGGCCCTCTCCCGCGCGGTGGGCCTGCCCGCAAGGATATGTGCCGGTATTGTTTATCTGAACGGTTCATTCGGATATCATGCCTGGCCGATGATCTGGGTGGGAGAATGGGTAGCGATGGACCCGACATTTAGCCAGTACGTTGCTGATGGAACCCATATTATCCTGGCTACTGGAGATCTTGAATCGCAATACGTTGTCAATTCCGCGATCGGCAGACTGAGCATTATCGAGCTGGAAAAGGACTGATGATTTCCCAGGCCGAAACCAGGGCAATGAAAAAGGCTCTGAAACTGGCGGCTTACGGCAGGGGCAGAACCTTTCCCAATCCCATGGTTGGCGCGGTCATCCTTGACCGTGATGGTAACCATGCGGGAGATGGTTTCCACAGGAAATGCGGAGCGCCCCATGCTGAAGTGATCGCCATTGCATCTGCGGGTGATGCTTCATCGGGCGGCACCATGGTCGTAACCCTTGAACCCTGCTGTCATCATGGACGTACCGGGCCATGCACTGATGAAATTATCAGGGCAGGGATCTCAAGGATCGTCATTGCTACGACAGATCCCGACCCCAGGATGAGCGGCAGGGGAATAAAGCAGCTCGAGTCAGCGGGAATTGAAGTAGAAACGGGACTCCTCTCGGGAAAGACCCGCGCTCTCAACAGGGTGTATCGCCACTACCTTGAAACATCAAGAAGCTGGGTCACCCTCAAGATAGCTCTAAGCCTTGATGGCAGGACAGCCGCGGCCGATGGAAGCAGCAGATGGATATCATGTGATAAATCCCGCAGGCGTGTGCAGAGGATGCGAGCTTCCGTTCAGGCTGTACTAACGGGAGCGGGAACGGTGCGAGCGGACGATCCTGAATTGACAGTCCGTCTGAATGATGCTCCGTCTCAAAGACAGCCCGTGCGTATAGTGGTTTCGTCCACCGGTGATTTTGGTGATTCATGGAATATCTTCAGGAGCCCCGGAAGGGTAATCATCGCTGTCCCGGAAGGTGTGGCTGCGCGCCTGACCGAATATACAGGTATACCCGGAGTGGAAGTTTGGGAATTCCCTATGAATCCCGGAAGCCAGGGGATAAATCTCACTTCGTTATTTGAAAGAACAGCTGCTGATGGTATAGGTGAAATCCTCTGCGAAGCGGGAAGCGATCTTTCCACAAGGCTGCTGAATGATAAGCTGGTTGATTCAGTCAGCATTTTCACTGCGCCTGTGATACTGGGGGGAGAGGGAAGACCCGCCTTTGAACAACTTGGAATAGGCAATATTGAAAATGCGGTAAGACTTGAGAATATTTCATCCCGTCGTTCCGGGTCCGATTTCCTTACGGAGGGCTGCGTTGTTTACCGGGCTGATTGAGGATTTGGGGAAGGTGAAAACCCGTTCAGGCGGAAGTCTGACCGTTCAGACAAAGCTATTTGAAAAAGCATTACCCGGAGACAGCATCGCTGTGGACGGCTCCTGCCTGACGGTCAGCGATATCGGCAAACGGAGCCTCTCGTTCCACTGCTCGGCGGAAACCGTATCAAGAACGATCATCTCCGGATACTGTCCGGGCACTGAAGTGAATCTGGAACGGCCACTTAAGCTCTCGGACGGATTGCATGGCCATATTGTTACCGGCCATGTGGATGAGACTGCGGCGGTTCTTAAAGTGAAGAGGAGCGGAGAGGGCATGACAGTTTGGATATCCTGTTCCGGAAAGAACTTCCCGCTTCTCGTTGAAAAGGGTTCCATAGCTGTCAGCGGGATAAGTCTAACGGTTGCTTCACTGGCGCCGGACAGATTCTCAGTTGTCCTGATACCGGAAACCCTGGAAAGAACCACAACGGGGAACTGGAAACCGGGTTCACAGGTGAACCTTGAATACGATATTATTGGTAAGTACGTGAAGAAGCAGACTGATGAAGTTATTGAAAACAGGCGATTGAGGGATTACCTTGAGCAGTAGCAGAATAGCCGGAGCAGAGGAAGCGATGAAAGCCATCCGCAGTGGGAAAATGGTCGTTGTGGTGGACGACGCGAACAGGGAGAACGAGGGAGACCTTATAATCGCAGCCGAGAAGTGCAGTGCTGAAGCTGTAAATTTCATGGCTATGGAAGGAAGAGGCCTTATATGCCTTTCAATGGAGGAGGAGGCTCTCGATAAGCTGGATATTCATGAGATGGTTCCCAGAAATACTTCCCTGCATGAAACAGCATTCAGGGTAAGTATCGACGCGATTGAGGGAGTGTCCACGGGTATATCCGCCCATGACAGGGCCAGAACGATTGCCGTGGCACTGGACCCCTCCTCACAAGCGTCCGATCTGGCCAGACCTGGCCATATCTTCCCGCTGGCTGCGAGGCCCGGAGGAGTTCTTTCCAGGACCGGCCATACGGAAGCCGCGGTTGACCTCGCAAGGCTCGCAGGACTCAGGCCGGCGGGAGTTATCTGCGAGATCATGAACCGGGACGGTTCCATGGCAAGGCTTCCGCAGCTCAAAGAATTCACCGCAAAACACGACCTTGTTCTTACATCGGTCGAGGAACTGGTTCGATACCGCAGGAAAACCGAAAAGCTGGTCAGAGAGATCGCCAGGTCAACACTGCCCACAGATTACGGATTGTTCAACCTTCATATATTCGAAAGCATCACCGAGGGAGAAGTGCATGTAGCCCTGGTAAAGGGTGATGTAAAGGGCAGGGAGAACGTACTTGTAAGGGTTCATTCCCAGTGCCTTACAGGTGATGTCTTCGCCTCCCGCAGGTGTGACTGCGGAAGCCAGCTCCACGCGGCGATGAGAAGGGTCGAATCGGAGAAGCTTGGAGTAATTCTCTACATGGCGCAGGAAGGACGTGGAATAGGCCTGGCAAACAAGATAAAAGCTTATCACCTGCAGGATCACGGGCTGGATACCGTTGAGGCCAACAAGGAACTGGGTTTTCCAGCCGACCTCAGAGATTACGGTACCGGAGCACAGATCCTGACTGAACTGGGCCTCTCAACCATAAGGCTGATGACGAACAACCCAAGAAAGATCGTAGGCCTGAAGGGATACGGCCTTGAGATCACTGAGAGGGTCAGGATAGAGATTCCGCCTACGGAAGAGAATCTCCAATACCTCAGAACGAAAAAGACAAAGCTCGGACATATGCTGGAGGGAGTAGATGATGACCTGGATTCATGAGGGCCAGCTTGACGGCACAGGGATCAAACCTGCTGTTGTGATATCAAGGTTCAACAATTTTATTACAAAGAAGCTTCTTGACGGAGCTCTTGACTGTCTGGAAAGACACGGCGTTAATACCGATGATATTAACGTTTTCTGGGTTCCTGGAGCCTGGGAGATATCCCCCGTTGCTGTGAGGATAGCCGATACCGGGTTATTCGACTGCGTTATCTGTCTCGGTGCAGTAATACGCGGAGAAACCCCCCATTTCGAGTACGTATCCGCTGAAAGCGCAAAGGGTGTATCTCAGGCCGCCATGCTGGCGGATGTTCCCGTTATCTATGGTATTATTACCGCGGATACCGTTGAGCAGGCTGTTGACAGGGCAGGGACAAAATCCGGCAACAAGGGTTTCGACGCAGCAATGACAGCTATTGAAATGACAGCTCTTTACGAGTATGTAGAGGATATGGAAGAGTCCACAGACACCCGGAGTGCTGAAGAGGAGTCGACTGAGGGGTAATGGGTATAAGAAGCAGAGGGCGTAAAGCACTCCTTCAGGCCAGGTACGCAGCGGAAGTGAACAGCGAATCTCTTTCGGCTAATCTGGAGGATATCAGGCTGCTTCTGGCAGATCCGGACCTGGGACTGGGTGTTCCTATGGATACGGAGGACTGGAACTGGGTATCCGACCTTGCGAGGGCAGTCCACTATAACAGAACAGAAATCGACGCAAGGATCGAAGATGCTCTGGAGAACTGGACACTGGACAGGCTCAGCCTTGTTACACGCCTGATACTTGAACAGGCGCTGGGAGAAATGTACTACTTCCAGCCATCGACTCCAGCTCCCGTTGTTATTGACGAATCGATAGAACTGGCAAAGGCCTTCGATACGGATGAAACCCCGGGTTTTGTGAACGGAGTTCTGGACACTATCGTTAAAACCTGTAGTGTGAGTGCTTCTCCCCGGAGAAAATAAAAGTATGCTGATACGAATCATTTCCGATATTCACAGTAATTTACAAGCTCTTGAGAAGGTTCTGAATGACCCTCCAGGGAAAGAGGCGGACAGAACATTCTGCCTTGGTGATATCGTTGGTTACGGAGCTGACCCCTCCAGGTGCATCGAGAGAGTACGTAGTGAATGTGACATCGTGATTTCTGGTAATCATGACGCGGGAGCGGCAGGTCGGGTATCTCTGGACAGGTACAACTGGGAGGGAGCCATGGCAATCAGGTGGACCAGATCGGTTCTGATCCAGGATGAAATAAACTGGCTTTCCCTGCTCCCGTACTACGCTGAACATGAGAAATTCTTTCTCTGCCACAGCTATCCCGCCGATCCTG
>DAOWFD010000208.1 GCA_030638185.1 Candidatus Aegiribacteria sp. | reverse complement strand
TGATATATGAGAACGCCTTCTCGAACCTTGCTGATTTTGACTACTTCACGTATGTCAGCACGGATAATACAACACTGTCCCCCGGTTCGGTGGAGGAATTCAATGTCTTCATGGAGGGTCAGACACTGGTTTACCGGTTCTTTGTGCCTATCGATATTCTCATCCCTGATGGAACATTCGCGGTCGCCATTTACGATCATAGCTACTACTGTGACATCCTCTATCATGAAGATTCACCGATTACACTGACCGGTAGTGGTAGCGAGAACGCGTCTTTTCAGATCGTCGAGAATCACAATATCGAGATCCTTTACGGAGGTTCCGTCTCGGTCTCCAGAGATGGAAGGACCTACACCGGCCTGGCCTACCCCCAGCAGGTGGTAGTGACCATGGCGGAAATCTAGGGCTCATGCGGTTTTTAGTTTTCATTATCGTCCCGTGCCTTTTGCTACTCGTCCCGTCCCTGGGGTTGGGCCAGGGTAATCCCTTCCTGTCGGGAACTTCCGATACTCAACAGCAGAGCCAGGTTATTGAATCAACAGGATTGTACTCGAACAGGATTATTGGTCCTCTACTTCGGCAAAGCGTAGCCCTGCAGCGGATGCTCCAGCGGGAGATCTCGGAAACCATGCAGAGCGTTGCGGACAGGGGAGACTTCCGGAGCCTTCTCATTCTTCTGGGGGCATCCTTCGTTTTCGGGTTTCTTCATGTAATGGGCCCGGGGCATCGTAAAATGCTCGTAATAGGTTACTTCATGGGTGAGCAAGCCAGGCCTGTTATGGGTATTATGGCGGGGTTTCTGCTGGCACTGGTACATGCAGGCAGTGCTATTGTTCTGGTGGGCGGGTTCTACTGGTTCGCCTCCCGATCCCTGCTGGTTTCTGTTAATCAGGCGGAGCTTTTTCTGTTCCCTATTACCTACGGCATAGTCGTCCTTCTGGGAGTATGGATGCTTTACCAGGGAGTGCGGGGTTATCTCAAACGTGAACAGAGCCGTGCTGACGCGAAAAGTATTGGCGGACTCATCCTGTCCGGTCTCATTCCCTGTCCCGGGGCATCCGCGATAATGATCTTTGCCATAACCTCCGATGCCATGCTCCTTGGTATTATCGCTGTCCTGGCCATGTCCGCGGGGATGGGGCTGTTTCTGTCCGGGCTCGGGTTGCTGAGCATCTTCTTTCGGCGCGGTATATCCCGTTTCTTCGAAGACCGGAATCGTGAGCGGATTCTTGATCTGGTACTGCACCTTGTTGGCGGTATTCTTATGATATGTTTTGGCGCTTTCCTGCTGGCAGGGTGTCTTCTGGGCTGAAGCAGAATTCTCTTGAATATCTGAAGGTTTTTTAAAGTATATTTGCGCCCTGGTCTGATTCTATGAGGCAGGTATTTATTATTTTGGTTGCCTGTCCGGTCTACTGCGGTTCAAAGATCATTTCCCCACTCAGGCAGAGAGCCTGGTTCTTCCCGGAAGCATTCCAGCAATTCATAATCGATTTCATTTACCGACATAGGGACAACAACTATGAAGCCGCTGTCACATAGAGCTGCATCACTTGATGAACTGGAAGGCTCAAGAGGTTGAGGCTGTTCCATCCACCAGACTTCGGAAACACCGTCATTGAAAGCTGTGTCCTCCGTTGAAAAAGTGAAATCAAAAAGAATCCCTGCTCTTTCAGCAACTCTGACACCTCTTATCTCCTCCGGAGGTATACGGGGAAAACTGACAGTGAGATACTGTCCTCTCATCAGCTGACGGACTGCGTCTGTCTGGGACAGCCTGACAATCCAGTCTGTTATAGCTTCAAGGGAACCCGGAATGCTCTCATCGTAACCGGATACAGCTATTGCCGGAACACCCCAGTAAGCTGCGATTCTTGCGGCCCCGATAGTGCCCGACGCAATCCAGTCAAACCCGAGGTTCGGTCCGGAATTGATTCCTGACAGAACAAGGTCCGGAGGATTGTTCAGCATAATCCCTCTAAGAGCCAGGAGAACACAGTCTCCGGGATAACCGTCCACCGAGTATCCCCTGATACCTTCTGCCAGAAAAAGCTGTTCAACATCCAGGGAATGGGAACGAAGGACGCTGATGTAATCCGATGAGCTGCTCCGGTTGTCTTTCGGCGCTACAACCACCGTTTCACTTATTTTTGAAAAAGCTACAGCCAGTTCAATGATCGCGGGATCATCAATACCGTCATCGTTAGTAATCAGAACCCTTTCTGGCCATTCACCGGAGGAATCAGCTGCACTTGATATCAGTATACAAATCGTACTTAATATGATGGGTATTCTCATGGGGAATCCTTTCTGTATGCTGATGCTTACTGGAAATGCTTTCAGATAAAGTATTTCATTTCGGGATTGTCGTCAATTGAGAACAGTTCTGTGATATTCGTTATTACATCAACCTGAATTGTGAGTTACGCAGGAAACAATTTCTAAATATATTGTTTCCTGGAGGAAACAATGAACTATGAAGATGCAAAGGCAATAGTATCCAAATGGTTCCAGAGAGAGCCTGAATAGCAGCCGATTGAGAATTCTTTTGTGTATTATCCTCCTTTTCTGCATGATTCCGAAGCTGTTCTGATTAATTGACACATCTCGAATGAACGGCTATTATGCTTTTGAACGATGGAATAGTAGAGAGGAAGCGCCTTCTTTTCTCTCTTCAGGCAGAAGATCTTTTTGAAGTTATTACGGAGCACGGCATGCCAAATAAGGAAATCGTTGAACTGGAGAAGGAACTCGAAGGACTCCGGTCGGAGCCTCCCGGGTCAGAACTTGCAGCAGTACTGAACAAACTTGCTTACGCCTATCTCCATTCGGATCCCCTGAAAGCGAAAACTTGCGCTCTGGAATCACAGGAACTTTCTGTAAAGCTGGAATTGCCTGTCGAGCAGGCAAAAAGCTATAGAATACTTGGAATGATTGATCTGGAAGCGGGAAACTTTACTGAGGCGATGTCGTATTGCCGGAAATCCATGAAGATCTGTGAGAAACTCGGGGACAGGGACGGTATGGCAACTGTTCACGGTACTATGGCCGCCATTTACAAATTTCAGGGAATGATTGACAAGGCTCTTGAGCACTATCACGAGTCTCTCAGGTGGAAACAGGAATGTGGTGCAAGTGAAGATGAACTCGCCCTTTGCTACTTCAATATAGGCGCATGTTACAGCAGCCTGCTTCGCCTTGAGCAGGCCCAATCGTTTTATGAACTCGCTCGGAAGATCTGGGAGGGGTCCGATAACCGTCAGAAACTGGCATACCTCTACCACAACATCGGTTCTATCTACGGAAAAAAGGAAGAACTGGACAAAACTCGGGAATATTTTATGAAAGCTCTTGATATCATGGAAGATCTGGGAGACAAGAAAGGTACAGCAAGCACTCTGGGCAATCTGGGAAGTCTGCAGGAAGACCTCGGTGATAACGCATCAGCCCTGGATTTCTTTATAAGGAGCCTTGAGCTGTATGAGGATATAGGCAACATGAGAGGAATCGCCTACACATGTGGTTGTGTCGGCGGGGCATACACCGCCCTGGGGAGTCTCGATGAAGCCGAAGAACTTATCAGTAGAGGCCTGGAAATAACAAGGGAGCTGAAGGTAAAGGACTGGGAAATATTCTGCCTGGAGAAGATAACGGACCTGTACGAGGCAAAAGCGGACCTGCAGAAAGCGCTGATGTACTCCCGTGAACTGAAAACATGCCTGGAAGAGTTTATGAACGAGAAGAGCATGGAGAAGATAGCGGGGCTTCAGGTGCAGTTCGAGACCGAGAAGAAAGAGAAGGAAGCCGAGATATACCGTCTGAAGAACGAGGAGCTCTCCAAGATAAACGATCAGCTTCGTGATGCCCTTGCGCATGTGAAGA
>DAOWFD010000406.1 GCA_030638185.1 Candidatus Aegiribacteria sp. | reverse complement strand
GGAAATCCGGTGATCCCGATCACATCATCCTGCTCAATCCGGGAGTCAGTTTCCTGGAACTGCTGTACTTCACAGAAACTGCCGTCTTACGGCAATTCCATAGTTTGTTCTTTATTCGTTGTACACCTGAAAGGTTGATCCTATCTATGAAGGGCGAGTTTCTCAAAATACTTCTGGTTTTCCCGGAAACGCGGTATCCATCAGGGCAGCCTCCCCTGGGACTTGGAATGCTCGCGGCTGTCTCAAGGAATCTGAACCGTCAGGTTGAGGTATTCGATATGTCTTTCCGGAGTCACCCCTTTGAGGATCTTAAGGAGGAACTGGTCAGGTTTCAGCCGGATACTGTGGGCATCTCCATAATGACTCCTCAACTTGCGGATGCATGTAGAACAGCCGCGATCGCAAGGGAACAGCTGCCGGAAGCTCTGATTATCGCAGGGGGACCACATGCCACAGTCCTACCAGATGATACGATAAGGAGAACCGGAGCTGACCTGGTCTACTCAGGTGAGGCTGAAAGGGCCTGGACTGTTCTTCTGAATGGTGGGGAACCCTCTGGTATTCCAGGTATGACAATGATAAAGGACGAGAAAGTTCTTTCCATTCCCGGTCTGCTGCTCACGGAAGACCTGGACACACTTCCGTTTCCCGACAGATCCGTATTCGATATGGAGAAATACTTCGCTTCATGGTACTCCATGGACAGAGTTGACCCCCATCTGAGGGGAACGTCTATAATGGCTACCAGGGGGTGCCCCTTCAAGTGTACCTTCTGCCAGCCTACGCTGAGTGAGATATTCGGAAAGAGAACACGGAAACGCTCCCCCGAGTCAATAGTCGGGGAACTGGAATCGCTTGTAGAGAACTACGGTATTAACGCTTTTATGTTCGAGGATTCCACTTTCATAATAGATGCTCGGTGGGTTAGAAGCATCTGCAAGTTGATGATAGATAAAAACCTGGGGCTTCGGTGGTGCTGTAATGTCAGGGCAGACCTGCTGACTGAGGATCTTCTCAATATCATGATAAAAGCGGGACTGTCCAAGATAAACATGGGCGTGGAGTCCGCGTCCCAGAGGGTCCTGGATGAGATCTATGAAAAGGGGATTACCGTTGATGGGGTAAGAAGAGCCCTACGCATGGCAAAGGAGAGAGGTGTTTACGTTCAGGGCTACTTTATGCTGGGAGTTCCTGGTGAAACACATGAGGAGATGAAACAGACTATCCGTTTTGCCTCACGGGAACCGTTTGACGATGCTCTATTCGATATAACAACTCCATTTCCACATACTGAACTCTGGGAAAGAACAAAGCAATTCATCAGTAAGGATTACGAGGATTTCGACTGTTTTCATAATTCGGTGTACGAACTTGAGGGTTTCAACCCTGATAAGATAGAAAGAATGAAGAAGAGAGCCTTCTGGAGGTTCTATCTTCATCCTACAAGAATACTGCAGACGTTAAAGACGGTTCTGGGTCCCGGAAACTTTAAAAGAACACTGATCAAGGTCAAAAGGGTCTGATCTGAGGATTTCGTTTCGCACGAGTGACTGGAGGAAAGATTGAGCAGAGTACTGCTTGTCAACCCACCATCAGCAGTGGGTATTTACAACAGAAGTAAAATCAGAGTAGCAATAACAAGCGCCCCGTTCATTACCCTAGCCACACTTGCAGGGGAGCTTCTGAGGGAGGACCACCAGGTCAGGATCGCTGACCTGATGGTTGAGGAGGACCCCTTCAACACCTACAGGGGAATCCTTGAAGGTTTTCAGCCGGAGTATATAGGGATAACCTTTACTACTCCTCTCTTTCATGAAGCTGCAGAGCTTGCGGGTGTGACTCACGAGCTCCTGCCGGAATCCACAATCATCGCCGGGGGAATACATGCCTCGACACTTCCGCAGGAATCCCTGGAAAAAGGCAATTTCGATCTTGTGGTACTGGGCGAAGGAGAAAGAACCCTGGCGGACATATGTGCTGGTACGGATCCTCAGAGCATCAGGGGCATTGCCTTCGGAAGGGGTGATGAATTTACGGTAACACCTGAAAGGGAGCTTATTGCTGACCTGGACGACCTTCCGCTGCCAGCCTGGGAGCTTCATGATCTAACACGTTACAGATCACCACACATTGCCAGCAGGGAGAATCCAGTCGGGTACATGGAAACAAACAG
>DAOWFD010000010.1 GCA_030638185.1 Candidatus Aegiribacteria sp. | reverse complement strand
CCGGGAAAGGCGAATATATGAAAGATGACAGAAAAGTAATTGCGCGGAACCGGAAAGCCCGTCACGAGTACGAGATACTGGATACAATGGAAGTGGGGCTTGTACTGAAGGGTTCCGAGATTAAATCCATACGTGATGGAAAGATCAGCCTCATAGGGGCCTACGCTTCATTTGACGATAATGGAGAACTCTGGGTTCATCAGATGCATATTGCTGAATATGCCCAGGCAAGGGATAATCATGATCCTTACCGTGACAGAAAGCTCCTGGCGCACAGAAGGCAACTGAAAAAGATAGGCAGGATGATCCGTGAGAAGGGTTATACCCTCATTCCCCTGGATATTCATCTGAGAGGGGGAAGGGCGAAGCTTGAACTGGGTTTTTGCAGGGGCAAGAAGCAGTACGACAAGCGTCGCTCCATTGCTGAACGGGACAGTGAAAGGAAGATCAGAACTGAGATGAAGAGGGCATTGAGAGGGAATGAGTAGCGTTCACCTTTTCTTAGTTATTGCAGCCCTGCTGGGTGGAACGGTAACCACCCGTATCATTCCCAGGTACGACGGACTACTGATGGAGCTTACCTCTCTAGAAGCTATAAAGGACAGCATAACCGTTACAGGATATTCCGTTAATGTAAGGCCAGGTAACAGGGTTATTATGCCCGAAGCCTTTCTTCCTTTCTGGGTGTGCGGCTGGGAGCTTGATACCGATTCCTGTGGTTTTACCGTTGAGCTTACCGATGCAGTTGATTCCCTTGATTACTCGTTCCGGGAAGACGGTCGGGTTATGCTGATCTTCTTCAGGGCTGCGGAACCTCTCGTTTTCCCTGAACTTTCATGGAACGGCCCTCCGAGGGAACCTGCATACATGGATTCCGGTCCGATCTATTCCGATTCATCGATCATTGCGGCTCTGGAAATGGGACAGCAGTCTCCCTGGCTCGATAATTTCGACTGCATAGTTATCGATCCCGGTCACGGCGGAAGGGATCCCGGAGCTGTCGGTTATACAGGTACCTACGAAAAGGACAGGGCACTTGAGATAGCCCTTCTGGTGCGGGATATCCTTAGCATCCGGAGACCCGATCTGGAAGTTGTCATGACAAGAAGCACCGACTGTTACGTATCGCTTGGAGCCAGGACGCGACTCGCCAACTCCATGAGAGCCGATCTTTTCATCAGTATACACTGCAATGCGGCCGTAAATTCCTCTGCTAACGGTTTCGAGACATTCTTTCTCTCCAGGGCCAGAACCGATGACAGCAGGGCGGTTGAAATGCTTGAGAACAGCGTGATAGAGTACGATGAGGGTTACGATACAGCTTCGTATGGTTTCCAGGATGATGCTCTGTCGTTCCTCCTTGCCGATATAGCTCAGAATATATACCTGGAAAGAAGCAGCTCACTCGCCGTTGAGATCCAGGACAGCATGGCCGAAAGGTTCACAGGAAACGTGAGCAGAGGAGTGAAGCAGGCGGGGTTTTACGTACTGCGCGGAGCACTGATGCCATCGGTTCTTGTTGAGATAGCGTTCATCTCAAATCCGAGGGAGGAGCGGATGCTTCAATCTCTGGACTTCCGTCTTGCATCTGCAGAAGCTATTGTAGATGCTGTGTTGACTTTTACCGAACAGCAGTAATGGAGGATTTCTGATGTTGAAGCTTGAAAGCAGTGATCTCAGGGGAATCCTTATCCGACTGGGTGTAATCGCTGGTATTGTCATTCTCGCTTATTTCGTCATATCCTTCGGTATGAAATCGTTCAATAAATCCCTGGGAATAGAGGAGAGCCCGGATGAAACCTTCGAAGACGTTGAGTTCTATACCCCTCCGGAAAGCCTATACACATCAGAAGAGAGGGTAACTCTTCCCGAAATAGAGGACCTGCCCGAGGAGCCTGAAGCCTCCTGGGAAATTACGCCCTGCTCCATATACGTCTCGGAATCATCCCAACCGGTTATCGATTCGCTCCCAACCGCGCCCGAAATAGAGAATAAGCCCCTTGAGGCTCTCTTCCTTGTTAAACTATGGGCTGCCGAATCGGGAATAGAGGATGAATCCATCGATCAGGTTTACATATTTACGAAATTCGATACTATTTATGTAGACCTTCCCTCGGAAAGAGATTTCCTGGGTCTGAAACTGACAATTGAGAACCGTTTTATCTGTTTTACACGTCTGTTTCCCCTGATAGCTGGAAATCTGCTTTCTTCTTACCCCGAGGGTATTCCCCTCAGGGGCATAGAAGGAGTATTCAGGCGGTGAACTCAGGAAAAATCGGTATTTTCGATTCGGGAGTGGGAGGTCTAACAGTTGTAAGGGCTGTGAACAGCCTGCTTCCCGCTGAATCGGTGATCTATTTTGGTGACACTGCCAGGGTGCCCTACGGTTCGAAATCCCCCGAAACGGTAATCAGATTTGCCGTGGAGGATGCTGACTTCCTTCTTGGTAAGGGTGTTAAGCTCCTTGTTGTGGCATGCAACACCGCGTCATCGGTGAGTCTTCCCGCCCTCAGAGAGTTCGCTGACGTGCCCGTAATCGGCGTTATAGATCCCGGAGCAAAGGCGGCGGCGGGAATAACTGAATCCGGGGCAGTTGGAGTTATCGGAACCCTGGGTACGATTTCCAGCGGAGCATACCAGAAAGCTCTTAAATCCTACGACACAGTTAACAGGGTGATAGCCCAGCCCACACCTCTCCTGGTTCCTCTGGTGGAAGAAGGATGGCTTGACCACAGGATCACCGAAATGGTTCTGCGGGAATACACCGCTCCCCTTGTAAATGAGGGTATCGATACACTGGTCATGGGCTGTACACATTACCCTCTTCTCAGGAATGCGCTTTCGAAGGTTCTTGGAGTGAACATCAGGTTGATTGATTCGGCCGAAGCAACAGCGGGGGAGGTTGCCTCCGCCCTTGATGCAAAGGGTTTGAGATCTGATAATCTGCAGGGGCAGAACATTTTCTATGTCAGCGACATACCTCTGAAATTCCAGGAAAACGCTCAGAGGTTTCTTGGTAAAGCCATACCTCTTGTTACCCATATTGAAGTTGGTGATCTTCATTGATCTTCAGTAACCCGTAATTCTGAACAAGATAGGAGCCCGATGAGAGTTGACGGACGCCAAGATGACGAACTCAGAGAGATCGAGATTGAGACTGGCTACCAACCCCTGCCCGATGGCAGCGTGATGGTTACATGGGGAGAAACCAGGGTGCTATGTTCCGCAACGGTTGAATACAGAGTTCCCTTCTTCATGGCAGGCCGTGGAACCGGATGGATCACGGCGGAGTACGGAATGCTTCCCGGCAGCGGCAACCGGAGGGTGCAAAGAGAGCGCAGCGGGGCTAAGGGACGTACACATGAAATCCAGAGACTTATAGGAAGAAGCCTCAGACAGGCGGTTAACCTTGATAGAATGGGTGAGCGGACCATAATGGTAGACTGCGATGTTCTGGTGGCCGACGGCGGAACACGCGTGGCATCAATTGTTGGAGGTGCTGTGGCTCTCAGGCTTGCCATAAAGCGACAGATCGTGGAGAGGAAGATGAAGGATGACCCGTTCAAGGGTTACGTCAGTGCTTTAAGCCTGGGTGTGGTGGGTGACGATATACTTCTCGATCTATGTTACGATGAAGATTTTAGAGCTGTCATGGACATGAATGTTGTGGTCACCGAATCAGGTGAACTGGTAGAGCTGCAGGCTACGGCAGAGGGTGGAACTGTTCCCCTTGAAACGGTCAACACCATGACTTCAATGGCCATAAGAGCTATCAGGGAGATTATCATCCCGCTTCAGAAAGAGGCTTCTGCGGAATGAAACGCATCGTGCTTGCCTCGGGAAACCCGGACAAACTCAGGGAACTCAGATACCTCCTCCGAGACCTGCAAGTTGAAATCATCCCGGTTTGCGATCTTATCCCGGACTGGTCCGTTGAGGAAACGGGAATAACCCTCGAGGAGAATGCTTTCATCAAAGCGAGGGATGTAGCTGCGAAAACTCATCTGCCGGTAATCGCGGACGATACAGGTCTTTTTGTTGACGTGCTCGGTGGTGCTCCCGGCATCTATGCCGCAAGGTTCGCAGGTATCGACTGCTCCTATGAGAGCAATATCAACAAGCTATTAAGAACAATGCTCTGCGAGGAGAACAGAAGAGCAGCCTTCAGGACTTCAGCAGTTCTGGTATCACCCGAGATGGAATTCAGCGCAACCGGTGAGATTACGGGTGTAATCATAGAGGAGCCTGATGGAGAAGATGGGTTTGGTTACGATCCGATTTTCCTTCCCGATGATCTTGACCAGACTTTCGCGAGATGCTCACCTGAGGAAAAACACCGCATCAGCCACAGAGCCCGGGCAATGCAGAAACTCAGGGATAAGCTGATTTCGTCCTTTATTCCTTAAATAGCCATACGGTTCACGTGTAATCACTGTAAAGAAGAATGAGGAACGTATCATGGGAATCACAGCCTGCTTTGTACTTATTGTTATTTCTGCTACCGGTGTGAACATCACAGAACCTGTTGACGGAGGAACCTACAACGGCGACTGGCTGACCGTCAGGGCTATTGTGGAGAACGAGAACGAGATACCTGAATGCCTTGACCGGTGAGAGGATCTGGGCAACAGATGCTGCCGATGGTGGTGGCAGCACACCTGCAGTGGTTAATGGAAGGGTGTACTGCGGACGAAACGACAACTGGCCCCAGAAAATATCCAGTGTCCGCTGCTTTGATGCATATACAGGTGTGGTAGTATGGGCGAATACGCTCTCCGGAGGTCAGGTGAGCAACACGGCTCTTCCGGCATCGCTGATGGTATTGTTTTCTACGGTGAGATGAATAATCCTGATAATGCCAGAGTGATCGCTCTGGATTGTGATACGGGGGAAGAGATCTGGTCTTACGCAACCGGTAGTGATTGGATTCTCTCCAGCCCGGCCATTACCGACGGGGTTGTTTACATAGCCGGTATGGACTGGAATCTCTACGCCTTTGGAACCGGTCTGAAATACACCTATCTGGACGACCTCTTCGCCGATATCGGTTCCAATGAACTCATAGTAACATCCTTCGATGAAGGTGTTGCTGTTGCGGCAGATACTATTAACTTCACAGTCACGCAAACTGGTATCACCCTGGAACCTTCCAGCAGGCTTGCTCTAAGTGCCAATCCGAATCCTTTCCACTCCGCGGCATCAATATCTTTCGAGCTTTCAGAACCGGGATTTACTTCAATTGAAGTGTATGACCTTTCCGGTAGAATTGTTTCTACCCTCGAGAACTCCGAGCTTGCCGCTGGAGAGCATTCGGTGCAGTGGAATGGTAGAAGACAGAGCGGGGAGCCTGTTTCAGCCGGTCTTTACTTCTGCAGGATTCAATCCGGAAATATCATAGAAACAACCGGCCTGTGCCTGCTGAGATAATGGATTCATAAGTGTAATTGTTATTGGCGCCCCATCACCTCGGAGGTTGGTAGTAAATAACT
>DAOWFD010000206.1 GCA_030638185.1 Candidatus Aegiribacteria sp. | reverse complement strand
TGAAAATTAGAACCAAGCTCGCCCCCTATTTTTACATCCTACCTGCACTGATCATAGTGCTGGTTTTCAGAACCCTGCCAATTCTCAGTTCCTTTACGGCTTCATTCACGGATTATGACATCGGCGGATTTCACGGGTTCGTCGGCTTTTCGAATTATGCTCGTATGCTTTCCGATGCCCGCTTCTGGCAGAGCGTTCTGAATACGGTTTTCTTTGTTCTGGGCGTTGTTCCTGCAGGATTGCTGATTCCACTTTTCCTTGCGATGCTTCTAAGGCGCAAACTGGCGGGGAAAAGCTTTTACAGAACTATCTATTTTCTTCCGGTTGTAACATCCGCTGTGGCTATCTCCGTCGTATGGACCTGGCTTTACAACCCGGAAGCGGGTCCCATAAACCAGATTATCACCGCCCTCGGCGGAGAACCGCTGATGTGGCTGCGGGAACCCCGCGGCATTTTCGAAATGATGCTGTCTCCACTGGGAATACACCCAAAGGGATTACTGGCGGGACCAAGTCTGGCCCTGGTATCACTGATGATGGTCAGCGTATGGAAGAGTACGGGGTACAATACCGTGCTGTTCCTGGCAGGTCTCGAGAACATTGACGAGACATACTACGAAGCGGCAAAACTGGATGGAGCGGGTGCCTGGGGATCATTTCGTCACATTACCTGGCCTCTCCTTTCACCTACTACTTACTACGTGCTTATCATGAGTACGATAGTATCGTTCAAGACATTTGCGCTGGTTTATGTTATGACGCCTCCTCCCGGCGGGGGACCGCTGGGGACAACAAACGTAATGGTGTTCTACCTTTTCCAGAAGGCATTCGACCGATTCGATATCGGTTACGCAAGTGCTATATCTGTTTTCCTCTTCCTTATCCTCCTTTCGCTTACGATTGTTCAGCGCAGGATTGCGGGAAAACGGGTGTATTACTCATGATGTCGATGAATCCAAGGACAACAGCAATGAGTATCAGCAAGCATTTCTTCCTGATACTGGGGGGTATTGTCATGCTGCTCCCCTTCCTCTGGATGGTTAATACCTCTCTGCAGCAGGGAGGCCTTGGTAATTACGCTGAAGCATGGACCAAGGTTCCATTCGGCAGGTACTTTCTTAATACGCTGCTTGTTACGCTGCTCACCGTAGCAGGAGTACTGGTCACAGCCAGTCTGGCTGCATATTCCTTTGCCACAATGAAATACAGGGGAAGAAATACACTGTTTCTGCTCTTCCTTTCAACGATGATGGTGCCTCAGCCTGTTTACCTGGCCCCCTCATATGTTATTCTTGCAAAACTCGGCTGGATAAACACTTATATGGCTCTGATAATCCCCTGGACGACAAATGTTTTCAGCATATTTCTTCTCAGGCAGCATTTCAAGACTATTCCCAGGACACTTTACGAAGCAGCTATTCTTGATGGCTGCGGGAGGCTTAAATATCTATGGAAGGTGGTCCTTCCCCTTTCCAAGCCGGTAATCGTGACGGTTATTCTGTTTAATATCATCGGATCATGGAACAGTTTCATGTGGCCCCTGGTTGTGACGCATTCGGAGAATCTCCGAGTGCTCCAGGTGGGGTTGTCGTATTTCAACCAGGAGCAGTCCAGCAACTTCGAGCTTCTGATGGCGGCTTCAACATTTTCCACCTTGCCCCTTGTAATACTATTCCTTTTTGTTCAGAAACGCATTGTGGCAAGTTACAGCAGATCAGGAATCAAGGATTGATTTGAAAAGGATTTTTCTCTTAGTAATACTGATAGCTGCAATTCCATCAGCAGGAGGTACACTGCATTCCGAAGCTCTTTCTTTTCTGGAGAGGCTGTCATCCCAGGGTTATACCGGAATCGGTATAATCGACTGCAGGCTTAACCTTCTTGAACCCTGCACTATTATGGTCTATCCCCCGTTGAATTCATCAACTGGAGGTTTCTACGCAGCCCTGGGCGGGAACAATATCCTTGACTTGGGTCTAAGACTGGAGGGAGAGGACTGGTTTTTGGAAGATACAATGCCGGACGATTATCCTGTTCTCAGGCTCGATTCAGCACAGGTATCCGAGGGAAAACGTTTGATTATATGCGCATATGACATGATCAGGGGCTTCAGGAGTGACAGCACGGCAGTAGTATGGGCATTCTCCCCTGTTGACCGTAACGATTAATAGTCATAGTCTATCTGTTATTAGAAATAATTGCGAAACGGAGAATATCAATGAAAAAAATTCTGGCAGCAGTCATGCTGACAATAATATCGGGTTCAGCGTCTGCCGGTACGGCAGGTTTCGCCTTCCTGCAGGTTCCCGTCGGGGCCAGGGCTGTCGCGATGGGAGGCGCTTTCACAGCAATTCCCGGAGATCCCATGGGCCTGTACTGGAATCCCGCTACACTGGCTGGAATGCAGGAACAGATGTTCACTTCTACATATACGGGTTATCTGATGGATATGCAGGCCGGCTTCGTAGGATGGGTTAATCCCACGGGAAATGACCTGACAGGAGTTTTCGTGAATTATTTTTACGGAGGCAGCTTCACAAGAACCTCGATGATGAACCCCACGGGAAACGGCGAGGAATTCAGCACTAACAGTGTTGCGCTCGGAGGAACCTACGTGCATAGATTCGGAGAGTCCTTTTCCGTTGGAACAAATGCAAAGTTCGTATATTCAAGCATAGATTCATACAGCGGGAATGCTTTCCTTGTGGACGTGGGAGCATGGTACAAACCGACCCTTATTTCATTCGGATTTGTCGTAAGAAACGCAGGTATTCAAACCAAGGCGTTCTACCGGGAAAATGATCCCGTACCCACAACAATTGCAGCGGGAGCATCAGTCGAATTTCTTGACGACAGGCTTCTGGTCGCCGCCGATGTAAGCTACCCGTTTCAGGGAGATTTCGATGCAGCCCTCGGCGTTGAGTATTCTCCTATGGATATGCTTTCTTTAAGGGCGGGGGGTAATCTCCATGACAAGAACGCTGCCGACAATGCCGGTGGAAGCTTCTTTGACGCTCTCGCATTTGGTGCCGGAACCAACTGGGACATATTCTCTTTTGATTACGCGTTCAAACCCTTTGCTGATCTAGGGAACATTCACAGATTCAGCCTTGGCATTACTCTGTGACATTATCCTATTATACACTTCTGTTCTTACTGGGGATACTCGTTGTCTCATCCTGCAACAGGGAAACCCGTGTTGAAGGAAGACAGAAAAGACTTGATACTTTCAGGGCTTCCCTTCCGGACAATGTCAGGATGGAATTTGACTCCATCTCAGCAAGGGAAGACTGCGAACACGTGGGACTGCTGCTTGAAGAAGCCAGAATTGAATTCCAGGAAGTGAACTCTACATTAGATTCTATTGTACATGCAGAACTGATAGACACATTTTCAAATGAGGAAATAGTATACTATTTCTGGTACTATTTTGATTACGCCATAGAGACAGGTTCTGTTAGAGGACCTTGAGAGGGAACCCTTTACTGAATTTACTGAAGAATTTTTCAATCAAGAGCTTATTACTGAATACACATTAAATGACTCTAAAACCACATCGAGAGGAGAATCGGTGGCATGAGTGAAAATTTGGGATTGGCTACCCCCAGAAACCCTCCGGTCCGGTTGACCCGCGACATGGTCAATAATGGATTCAAACTACGTGTAAATGAATTAAGCGGACAGAATACGGATGCCTGCTATCAATGCGGAAACTGCTCGTCCGGATGTCCACTGGCCCAGGAGATGGACATTCTCCCCAACAGGATCATTCGACTGGTTCAGCTGGGGCAGAGGGAAGACATTATCCAAAGTGAAACGTTATGGATATGCGCAAGCTGCTTCCAGTGTACAGTCAGATGTCCCAAGGGAATCGACATACAGGCTGTAATGGATGCACTCCGGCAGATAGCGCTGGAAGAGGGAGTCGACCATTTCGGCCCGGATCAGATCGATCCGGAACAGGCGGCAGAAGTTCCTCAACCGGGGCTTGTTGGAGTTTATAGAAAACTGTCAACCTAGAACTGGAGGAAACATGGCCAAGGTTGCTTATTATCCGGGCTGTGCCCTTAATGAAAGGTCCTCCCATCTCGACCGCTCAGCACGCGACGCTACCGTGAAACTGGGTTTCGAACTTGATGAGTTGGATACATGGACCTGCTGCGGGGCGGTTCCCCCGGTATCTAAAGAAAGGGTAATGAACCTCATCGCCCCTTCTAGAATTCTTAAGGATGTGCGCGATTCGGGAAGAAATGTTCTTATTACAATATGCGACTTCTGCTACAACACCCTGAAGCGGACCAATTATAGCATAATATCCGACGAAATCATCAGAAAACGAGTGAATGCTTTCCTTGCAGACGATACACCTGAGCGGGATTATCTTGAAAAGGATGATTCCATCTGGGAGGATTACACGGGCGAGGTGAGAGTCATTCATCTCATGGAATACCTGCGTGATGAACTGGGTTACGACAAGATCACCGAAAACCTCAAAAGACCGCTGAAGGGACTCAAGATAGCTCCCTACTACGGCTGTGTCATGCTGAGACCCCAGAACGAAATACAGCTGGACGATCCTGAGAATCCCTCGATAATCGAGGATTTTATCACCGCTCTTGATGCTCAGTCTGTAAAATACCCGTTCAGGACGGAATGCTGCGGTTCGTATCTGTCTATCTCCAGTCCTGACGCTTCCACAAGGCTATGCTACAGAATACTCACTTCAGCCAGGAACAACGGGGCGGACGCGATTGTGGTAAGCTGTCCTCTCTGTTTCTACAATCTTGATTCAAGACAGAAGGCTATCACCGAAGCTTATTCCGATTTTAAGCCTGTTCCGATATTCTATTTCACTCAGCTTCTCTCATTGGCACTTGGTGTTGAATACGGCAGGCAGGGGTTTGAAAAGCACTATGTTGATGTCACCCCTGTTCTGGATAAGATCGGAATCAGTACCGGTAAGGGGGGTGAGGAATGAAAAGGATAGGAATCTTTGTTTGTCATTGCGGTATCAATATCGCTGAAACAGTGGACGTTAAGCGTGTTGCCGAGGAAGCGATGAAGATGGATGGTGTAGCCTATGTCCAGGATTACATTTACATGTGCTCCGAACCAGGGCAGACCCTCGTCCGGGAAAAGATAGTAGAAGAAAAGCTTGATGCAGTTATCATCGCTGCCTGCTCCCCTAATCTTCATGAATCCACTTTCAGAGCTGCCGCAGAGGAGGCGGGGCTCAATCCCTGGCAGTGCGAAATAGCGAACATCCGCGAACAGTGCAGCTGGATCCATTCAAACAGAGAAAAAGCAACCAGGAAAGCAATTAAAATTGTCGGCACATTAGTTGAGAAGACACGGTTGAACGAGTCACTCAAGCCAATTTCAGTTTCAATCACAAAGAAGGCTCTTGTAATCGGGGGAGGAATCGCCGGTATCCAGGCTTCCCTGGATATCGCTGACTCCGGATACAAGGTTATCCTTGTAGAAAAGGAATCATCTATCGGCGGGCATATGGCCCAGCTTTCCGAAACATTCCCCACCCTGGACTGCTCTCAGTGTATTCTTACGCCTAAAATGGTTGCAGCAGGTAAACACCCGAACATCGAACTCATGGTCTATTCCGAAATCGAAGAGGTTTCCGGATACGTGGGTAATTTCATCGTCAAGATAAGGCGAAAGGCTCCCTTCGTAGACTGGTCTACATGTACTGGATGCGGTCTTTGCATGGAAAAATGTCCCGCGAAAGTCCCCTCCATCTTTGACAGGGAGCTTACAACACACGGAGCAATCTTCGTTCCGTTCCCCCAGGCGGTCCCCAACAAGCCGGTGATCATAAAAGACTACTGCATATACTTCAAGACCGGAAAATGCCGCCTGTGTGAAAAGGTATGCGAGATAGGTGCAATAAACTTCGAGCAGGAAGATCAGTTCGTTGAAGAAGAAGTGGGAGCCATCATAACTGCCACCGGCTTCGAAACCCTTCCGGTTGCTGACCTGGCTGAATACGGCGCAGGTGATGTTCCCGATGTCATAGACGGATTGGCCTTCGAGCGCCTTCTTTCAGCATCGGGCCCAACCGTCGGAGAGGTTAAAAGACCCTCTGATGGAAGAATACCGAAAGAAATCGTATTCGTTCAGTGTGCGGGTTCAAGAGATCCCGAACGGTACAGGCCCTACTGCTCCAAGATCTGCTGCATGTACACAACAAAGCATGCCCTTCTTTACAAGCACCGTGTTCATGAAGGTCAGCCCTATATTTTCTATATAGACATCAGGACAGGCGGAAAAGGCTACGAAGAATTCTATCATAACGCCGAGGAGGAAGAGGGTATCATCTATCTTCGTGGCAAGGTTGCGAAAATATTCCGGGACGGTGACAAGACTGTGGTCTGGGGAACGGATACCCTTACCGGCAGGAACATTGAAATAGCAGCCGATCTTGTTGTCCTGGCCACGGCAGTGACTCCGAAGGACAGCACAGCTGAGCTGGTAAAGAAACTAAGAATTCAAACAGGACCTAACGGTTTCCTGTCCGAGGCCCATCCGAAACTTCGTCCGGTGGAATGCATCAACAGCGGTTTTTACATAGCCGGAGCAGCCCAGGGCCCCAAGGACATACCCGAAACAGTTGCTCAAGCCAGCGCTGCGGCATGCAAGGTGATCTCCCTATTCTCAAGGGATCATCTGGAGCAGGATCCGGCTATCGCATGGGTTGATGAAGACCTCTGCAGCGGCTGCAGGGTCTGTATTTCCGTATGTCCATACGATGCCAGGGAATACGATGAGGAGAAGGAAATAGTTATCGTCAATGAAGCCCTCTGCGAAGGCTGTGGCTCCTGCGTGGCCGCATGCGTCTGCGGAGCAACTCAGCAGAGGAACCTGACGGATTCCCAGATCAAATCCATGGTTACTGCTAGTTTGGGAGGTAAGTGATGGATGATTTCGGAATCGATACCAGGTGCCTTTGTCTGGAGTGTATCTCGGCTGCGGATGGAACAGAATTGGTAAATGTAATGAATCATTCTACAGAGGAACTGCGTTCGACAGTATCGCTTAAACTCGCGGTAAGGGAGATGGCAAAATGACAAAACCGTCCGAAACAACCGTGGACGAGCTGGTTCCCATCTTCTTCATGGGGAAAAAGTATGATGTACCAGCAAGTCTTACGATTCAGAAAGCACTGGAATACGCCGGCTATCAGCACATAAGGGGCTGCGGCTGCCGTGGAGGGGTGTGCGGTGCCTGCGGCACTGTATACAGGCTGCCTGACAGCTACAAACTACAGGTGGGGCTTGCCTGCCAGACCGTCGTGCAACCTGGAATGCACCTGATGATAATGCCTTACTACCCCGGCAACAGATCCACATTTGATATAGAGGAATTAAGCGGAACCGGCGCGGAAGTTGCCGCCCTGTATCCAGAGATATTCAAATGCATCGGATGCAATTCATGCAGCCAGGGTTGTCCGATGGACATAGATGTGATGCATTATATGGCCCAGGCTATAAGGGGCGACATAGCCGGTGCGGCTGAAACATCTTTTGACTGCATCATGTGTGGTCTCTGCGCCTCCAGATGTCCGGCGGAGGAAGTACAGTTCAATGTCGCCATACTTGCAAGAAGGCTGAACGCAAGGTACGGAATCCCAAGAGCGAAACATCTTGAAGAAAGAGTAAAAGAGATTACTGACGGTAAATTCGATGAACCCCTGAGGAATCTGATGAGTAAATCAAAGGAAGAACTGAAGGAGTTGTACAAATCCCGGGAAGCGGAACCTCAGATGACAGAGGAAGACTGGACGCCTCAGGATGCGAGGTATGTCTGATGAGAATGAGAATTGGACTGGAGGTCAGCAATGCCGTATCCTGAATCGCTGAAAAAGCTTATAGAGAAAGTGGAAGCCACCCGTCCGGCGAGGGTGGAGAGAAAGAAGAACGATAAGGAATTCCCTCCACTCAAGCTTGAGGAGAGGGAACCGGTCCTCAGGAATTTCCATCCGGATTTCATAGAAGGAACACGCCGTGAGATCAAAGTCGGCCCCAGTAAAGGTTACTCCATCAGTAATGAAGTAGTGGATATCCTTGAAGCTAAAAGCAGGATGAATCCTGATCTGGTCAACCTTTCCGAACCGGATTTCGAAACGGACGTCCTGGTAATCGGCGCCGGTGGAGCCGGAACCGCCGCTGCCATTCTTGCTGCGGAAAATGGGGCAAAGGTAATGATCGCGACAAAACTTCGACATGGAGACGCGAATACAATGATGGCCGAGGGGGGTATTCAGGCTGCAGATAAGGTTGGAAAGGATTCTCCATACTACCACTACCTGGACATTCTGGGAGGCGGTCACTTCGTAAACGATCCGGAACTTGTATACACCATAGTTCAGAATGCACCGGATGCCTTAAGATGGCTCGAAGGACTGGGAACGAATTTCTCGAAGTTCGAAGACGGTAAAATGAAGACCATGCATGGTGGCGGAACCTGCCGTAAGAGGATGCATTACGCGGCAGATATAACCGGTGCTGAAATAATGAAAACCATCCGTGATGAAGCCAGAAACCACACTGACATGATAGATGTGATCGAGTTCTGCCCCGCGGTAGAAATAGCACTTGATGATCAGGGGCGCTGCGTGGGAGCAGTTCTGTACAACCTTGAAACAGCTGAATACCTCTTCGTGAAGGCCATGGCTGTCATCATGGCAACCGGGGGAAGCGGAAGGCTTCACATACAGGGCTTCATGACCACAAACCATTACGGAGCCACTGCAGATGGCTTGGTCATGGCTTACAGGGCCGGAGTTCCCATTTCCTTCCTTCATACGGTGCAGTACCATCCCACTGGAGTGGTTTTCCCTGAACAGGCAGAGGGAATTCTTATAACAGAAAAATTCCGAGGAGCAGGCGCGAATGTACTGAACGTACACGGAGAACAGTTCGTCTACGAGCGTGAACCGAGGGATGTGGAGGCGGCCTGCATTATCCGCGAATGCAGCCCGAAAGGAAGGGGCAACGGAGTTCCCACTCCCACGGGCAAATTCGGTGTATGGCTGGATTCCCCCATGATAGACATGCTCAAGGGTGAAGGAACGGTAAGGAAAGAGTTCCCCGGCAAGCACATTCTTTTCAGACGGTTCGGAATCGATATATCCACTGAGCCCATGCTTATCCATCCGACGCTGCACTACCAGAACGGCGGGCTGGACATTAACAACCAATGTGAAACAAATATACCCGGCCTTTACGCTGCCGGTGAAGTATCCGCGGGAATCCATGGCGAGAACAGGCTAATGGGCAATTCTCTTCTGGACGTTATCGTTTTCGGCAGAATAGCCGGCACACAGGCAGCCGGATACATCAGGGAACATGATGACGCCGGTCCTGCGAATCTCGATCATGTCAAGCGCTACAATAAAGAAGTTGAAGCTGCAGGAATAAAGGAAGACAGAATAGCACCAATGATACTGCCGGACTACAGCAATCCTGAGGTAAGGGAAAAGCAGCTTACAAAGGATTACTTCGGTACCCTGTCGTAACGGGAGATATAGTTGCAGACGATTGGGCTGCGAGCGTCGGTGGATGTGAAATAGCGGAGTTAAGATACGCACTCTCATGTGCGTGTCCCCCCTTGACAGTCACCGCATCTTTCCTATAATGCGCCCTGCAGACGCGGGGTGGAGCAGTCTGGTAGCTCGTTGGGCTCATAACCCAAAGGTCGCAGGTTCAAATCCTGTCCCCGCTACCAACAGGAACCCGGCTTAACGGTCGGGTTCTTCTTTTTCCAGTTAGTTGCATGTTGGATTGATAATCAATACTGACTCAAAAAATCTCTTCTAAGTCATGGGCGCTGCTTGCGACAGATGTATAACTTCAGAACATGGCAGGCTGAATTAGGATTGTATGGAAATTCAAGACCTGGATGAGATTAAAGAAACTTTATCCAATAGTTTTGAATATCAATTCATTATTCCTCAGCGGGGCGATAAGTCAACATATTAACTAGTACTGGTGCCCCTTGAGTTATTTCATCCGAAGTAATAAACCGTTGATCCGAAAGCATTCCTCTATACTCCTCAGGAACTTCTATTTCATAATCGAAGGATAGTATAAATTGGATTGGACACTCTGCAATTCTAGTTCCTTCTTCTTCGAATATTCTGCCTGCATAATCCCAAGCAAGACCAGAGAAACTAAAATCTGCTCCATTCCATTCTCTTAAATCCTGCAAAGACATTCCAGTACTTACACCACATTCACATGAAATAACCTGCGTGCCCAGAATTGAAAAGTGCTCATCGCGTATGTAATAATTTACTTCTATATGATTTAAGGTATTTCCATCCTCTTTCCATAAATACTTAATGACTTGTCCGTTTTCAGGATTTGTTAATACCGTCTTATCAAACCTCTCTGTACCTTCAGCATACCAGGATTCACCATCAACTAAATACTCTTCACCAAACTCAGAAATTAATTGCTCTTTACTGGTGATCTGACCATAATCTTCAACCGTAGAGTAGAGAGGATCTACGATTTCTTCTTCGACTAAATATTCAGTTGAATCTAAGGTTTCAATAGTCACTTCAGAATCGTTGTTTTCTTCTGTATTATCAGCATCCCCACCACAGGAGAATAAGAATAAACTAAAAAAGGCTAAATTTGCAGCTGTTTTCATGATTTTCCTCCAAAGTCCTGGTTTCTACTTCAAAAAAGCCAATGTCTGAGTATGGAATATTCACATTCGACACAACATCAGCAACTTCAGCCTTAACTGACTTACTAGCTGATATATTTACATATTCCTGTAGGCTGTTAACTTTCAATACAGTGAACCTCATTTGTTCCTTCGGACTGTTCCCCATCTGTTACATGCCATCATGTAAGATTCTCATATTGTTTCTTCCTGAAGATTAGTTCCAAATGTGTCAATTGCAGTATCCCTATCCGCTTCATCTTCCTGGCTCCCTGTTTTTTTGATGGCAACCTGATTGACCTCAGATCGAAGATCTGACAGGTGAATTTGACGATATAAACGGCCGAAAGACCCTCAGTGAATACATATCAAGGGCACAAAGCTGATCATCTACTACGGGGCGTACAGCCAGGCGTGGCATGGCCGTGAGCGCCAGCAGGGTATCTTACCGACAGCAGCAACCGAAGAGGTACCTGCTTCTTCGATGAAAGACCGTTCCTCATACTCCAGACGCATTCGACAACTGTGGGCTGTGCTTCTGAAGAAAGTATTGGATGTTGATGCCCTGAAGTGTCCGAAGTGCGGAGGAGAGATGAAAGTCATCAGCTTCATCGAGCAACCGTTTGTCATAAGGCGCATCCTGAAACACCTTGATTTATGGGAAGATCCCAGACCTCCGCCTGAGCCACTGGAGCGTGTCTGCGAACCGTGCGCGGACTATGTTCCATGGCAGGACGATGTTCCTGAAATAGAGGTTGGGTAATAATTCACTGATCCGACTTCAGTGAGGACGTACATCCGTCTGCTGATTCTCCAGTACATATCTGCCGGCAACGATTTTTGACTGGCGGTTTCTCAGGTGGTATAGTCAGTTTCAGACAGGAATCGGAGGTATATTTGAAGAAATATACTGTTTCGGAGAAATTGCCGGAATGGTTTGAAATCAAGATTCCTATTGTTTTTTAAAGGACCTTCCGACAGTTTGAACACCGCTTGACATCATCCCCTCGAGTACAAATAATAAATAGAATATTTAATTGTATGGCTAAATTAATGGAGGATGGCAATGGAGTATTTATTTTCAATTCTTGTGTTCGTCGCGTTGGCTTTCGCAGCCAATGACGGCTGCACCGAAACCTGTGTCGACATAAACCACGGCACCTCCGGCACTGATGCTGTTTCGTTCACAGTGCTTAATGACTGGCCACAGACTCAGTCGGTTTATGGTCTGGATATCTATGAGGATGCAAGCTCTTTCTATATCCTTGGTTCTGACAAAGTCGGCATGAAAATCCAGGCTTACAACGCATCCGGTGTACCTGACGGATCTCTTCCTCTTGCTGCAGGAAACACCTATTGCTTTGGCATTGCCTGGAACAACGACCCCGATATTGACACCTACTACACAAATGACTGGTATGACACTGTGCTCTACTACACCGAAGACTTCGGTATAAGCTGGACAACAACGGCCAATCCCGCAGGAAGCAATGGCAGGGGCATGGACTTTGACGGCACAGATTACTGGTGCGCACTCGAAACCGGTGGCAGCCTCTGGCGCTTCCAGCCAGGAGTTGGTGCGCAAAACATCGCCATTCCTGAAGTCCCCGGACATACAAGTGGCCTTGCGGTATTCCCTTACGGCGGCAACCTGGGCGTTGCAGTTGGTTCACAGAGTATTCCACACAGCATCTATTTCCACGAGTGGGATGGAACGACCATGAGCTTCCTCGGTTCCGCTGAATGCCCCGTTTTCAATGTTTGTAATTACGGTCTTGCTTATTCAGAAACAACAGGATACTTGTACTGGAGCTACCTGGACGTTAGTAGCATCTACCACATTGTTGAAATGTCATTCGATATTAATATGGCACTTGAGCCCTCAAGCTGGGGTTCCATCAAGACAAGTTTCTAGGAGTGTGTCTGACAATAGGCATTGAGTAGTAGCGCTGCATGAACAATCAATAGAACAATGGATTTTCCTCAATTCCGTGATCTGCCCGCAAAGCAGCCCATTCGTCCCGGTAAGCCTGTGATTTCTGCCTGAAATTAAACATATTTATCGAAACCACCCAGGTCAACAAAACAAGAAGCGAACAAGCTCCGGGAACACCACATGAGGATGCACCTGCCCTCTGAAGCCGAATTCGAGTACTCTCAACCAACCTCTATTTCAGGGACATCGTCTTTCCAGAGAACGTAGTCTGCACAGGTACACAGACTAGTTCCAGAGGCTCTGGAAGGGGACCGGGAAGACTCTAGACCTCCACCGCAATCCCCTTCGTACTGTTCCCCATTAGTTACATATGCTAATTACTGATAATTTCAAAGAGTTTTATCCTCCAGAATAGTTCCAAATACGTCTATTACGGAGCATCACAGATTATTTCTCTATTCTTCTATGACGCTGATGACACAAATGACGCTATTTTGAGTCCAGGTAGATTTGCGTGATTCAGACTATGATACCAAGTCGTTCTAGCTTCTTGGCGCCCTGTTTTACTCCTTTGTAAATCCAGTGAACGGATACTATCGGAATTGTGTACGAATCGGGTGCATATACCGTCCCCGCTACCAAAATTGAGAAGGCCGTTGAATCTATTTCAGCGGCCTTTTACTTTCGATTGAACGAGAAATTCTCTAGCAGGGACATCCTGTCTATCCGGAAGCAATAACAGCCTGCACTTGACAAGTGTCCCTAAATTGAGGACATTTGTCCCCAGATTGGGGACAACTATGCTTGATGTACTTTTTTCAAAAACCAAGAGAAATATCCTTGTACTATTCTTCACCCATCCTGACACAGGATACCATATTCGAGAAGTCGTGAGATGTATTCAAGGTGGTAGAGGTGCAGTTGTCAGGGAGTTGAATGCTCTTGCAGAAGCAGGAATCCTGGTTCGAAAAAGCAAAGGAAATCTGGTTATCTATCAGGCTAATCGAGACTGTCCAGTATTTAAGGAAATCCATAACCTTATAGTAAAAACTGGCGGTATTGCTGATGTAATTCGATCCACTCTATCGAATCTCGATGGTATTTCATATAGCTATATTTTCGGTAGTACTTCCAGGGGTGAGTTAGATCAGATAAGCGATATTGATGTCTTCGTTATTGGAGAAGTTTCATTTACTGAAGTATCGAAAGCCCTTCACTCCGCTCAGACAACTCTTGGCAGGAATATTTCTCCGGTTGTTTATTCCGATAACGAATTCTCCCTGAAAGTATCTCAGAGGAATCACTTCATTATGAATATATTGGACAGGCCAATAATTATGTTGATCGGAGGTGAGGATGACCTTAGAGCAATGGGTTCAGAATAATCTGGATGATTTGAATTCAGAGAGGCCGGATCCATCTGCGATTAAGGAATTGATTTCCGTTGCAGAACGCGAAATCACGGATGCAGAATCAGTTATTTCAGCAGAAGGAAAACTCACTCATGCATATATGGCTTGCTTGAGCATCGGAAGAGCTGCATTAGCAGTGTGTGGGTATCGAATAAGAGGAGGCGCTAAGAGTCATCATTTCAAAGGGGTTGCTTCACTTGAATACACTGTTGGCCTCCCATCGGAAGAAGTGAGTGAGATTCAGAATTATCGACAGGCTAGACATCAGTCAATTTACGATTTCGCAAGCGTGGTATCAGAAAGCAAAGCACATTGTGCACTTAAAACCGCAGAGTCATTACTGAAAAAGTTTCGGGAATGGATGAAGGCGAATCACCCTGAATTCAGTTAAACTGATTGCTACCGTGGACAGAGTTCCAGACTGCTCTCAGATCAGACAACAATTACTAAATATTCTTGAATCCCCTGATCCACATTAAAATGCGGTTCAAACGAAGCTCGGTCCCCGCTACCAAATCGATGCGAGCACCCGTCTCACTCGAGGCGGGTGTTCTATTTTTTGTTAAAAGCTCTGGTGGACAGTAAGCTTCCCCTAAATCAGGAAAACTTACAAAGTGAGACTTCTCCGATTATTGCGCCTTTCCAAAAAGCTGGACACCACCGGCTTTGATTTCCCTTTTTCCGAATCGGACCTCACAAATTGTAACTCAATCCGTGAGCTGCCGACACTTGCATCCCAGGAGGATAGCCACTGTACTTCAGTCGCAAAATGGCATTACAAATTCCGAATTAAGGAGCAAAATGGAATTAGCAGGCTGTTAATCAGTTAGTTAATCAGTGTGAACTTCGCAGTGTCTGTTCCGGATTGACTGGAAGCTCGCAACAGGTAAACCCCGCTTACAGCGTTTTCCGGAGTCCAGTTGATACTGTGAGATCCGGGAATGAACTCTGCATCCACGATAGTTTTTACAAGCCTTCCAATGAGGTTGTAAACAGAGAGATTTACTCTACATTCGCAGGTAGTTGAAAGGATGGCCTGCAGGCTTCCTGACACAGGATTTGAGACACATGAAATTGTCACCGGTTCACTGGAAAATCCCAAAAATGATTCCTCGATGGACAGAGGTGTCTCACCGATATCCAGTAATACTGCCTTAATCAGGTTCATCCCGTAAGGTATTCCGGAGAGTGGAAACTGATACCAGCCATTGTAGCTTCCACCCCAGCCAAAATTGATGTGATAGAATTCATCAGTATTGTATCCGTCTACTACAACATAGTGACCATATATAGAAACTGAATCTATTATGGCAACGTGTGCGGGAAGGGCAACCATCATGTTCCCGGAAAGTCGTTCGTAAAGGCTGTCAGATGATGCGTTGAGCAGCTCACAACCAGTGAAATTGAATCTTATGAAAGCATTGTAGGCCTGATCGACAGTAAAAGTACCGGAACCGGATGAAGAGTAGACCTGTTTGCAGGCTGCACCACTGGCGTAAACCAGAGCAGCTTTGTCGGAATTGGTAAGGGGGATTTCATTTGCATAACAACTGTCAAGCGTGTCCAGGTATACATTGAGTTCCGCCCAGGATGGAAAATCGTGGGCGATATAGTCATCATCTATCCAGTAGTCTTCATGGTAGTTATGGTAATAGTCATCATCATCATTGAACCGTGTACCGTTAGTGGTTTCGTGGAAGTTCACAATCATGGCCATGGCAAGTGCCGGGCATCCTGCAACACTCCTGTACCCGGTGATAAGGTCCATGGGACAGTAAATGTTGTAAGGAGGGCCCTGGGTCCAGTTTTCCTCCAGCCAGCCTCCTGTGGGAGTTGAACCTTCGGGAGGCCACTGCTCCAGCAGAGACTCCAGAAGCACACCGGTGACGTATTCTTCCCAGAGAATATTGTTAATGGCTCTGTATTCAAGGGGAATCTGGTCCAGAGCGCACAGCCTCAGCTCCAAATCCTTCTTTACGATATCAATAAGGATGCTGCTCTCTTCTCCCGCATTTCGGCAGTTACTCGTGTATGAGTAGGCTATGATAGGGGGAAGATTATCATCTGCAGATGTCACTATGTATCCGTGTGGCAGGAGTTCAAAGATGTATGCCAAAGGATGGTCATCGCAATTACTTTCGATAGAGAAACAGTTGCTGATGGTTCTTGAGTCGGCCTGTTCGTTTCGTCTCAGTCTGGACCCGGCAGCAGTTTCCGCATCGGACAGACTTACTGGAAACGCAAGGAGAGTTGTTGTAACGGTAAACATCAAAAAAATGAGTTTCATCCGATTTCTCCTTCGCTGGTGTTTCTGAGAAAGATACGGGAAGTGATTCGCGGTAGGAATGCTGGTTACCCAAAACACCCCCCGCACAGTCCCGGACTTATGTGAAGTACATTATTATGGGGAGTTGGGTAGTCCGTCACTCGTCGATGGACTGATAACAAGGTTATTGCAAACGACCGGATCTCTTGACTGCTCCCCATAAAAATGATGACC
>DAOWFD010000176.1 GCA_030638185.1 Candidatus Aegiribacteria sp. | reverse complement strand
GAAGAGCTTCGCCCCTGAATCCAAGTGTAGAAAGGGAAGAAAGATCACTGCTGGAAGAAATTTTACTTGTTGCATGCCTTTGAACGGAGAGGAGAAGATCATGCCTGTTCATGCCCAGACCGTTATCACGTACAATAATGGACTTTCTTCCACCCTGTTCCAGCTCTACTGTGATCTCGGTGGCTTCCGCGTCAAGAGCGTTCTCAATAAGTTCCTTCACAACAGATGCGGGTCTCTCCACCACTTCACCCGCTGAGATCATATTAATCACAGTATCAGGCAGAACACGAATCTTAGCCAAGGTAATCCTTTCGGAAAATGGTGCCGGGAGAGGGACTTGAACCCTCACGCCCCAAAAGGAGCAACGGATTTTAAGTCCGTTGTGTCTGCCAATTCCACCATCCCGGCATATGTTAACGCAGAATATATAAAAGATCGCAGACTGTACAAAGGGAATTAAATATATACACAAGAATATGACTATTTACATGTTATATCTAAATATTAATATATTGTAATTACCCACAGGTTCCCAAGTATCGTAGCCTCTGTCGAAGGCTTTTTTAATGATCTTCTTCCCGGATTCGTGAAGGACTATGCATGAACGTGAGTGACCCGCCTTCCTGGCAGATGCCTCTGCTCCATCAAGAAAGCTGTCGGGGTTTTCTTCCGCACCTCTGATAGGAGTGGCTTCATCGGAACCCTTCTTTCTCAGAAAAATAACGTCCCCGGTTCTGAAGACATCACACCGCTTCAATGCCCACTCTATGCCTTCCGGGCAGAGCCGCGGGTATTTCCAGCCGCAGGGTATGTGTTGGGAGAGACCGGTGAAATCCCTTTGTACAGGTTTAAATCTCTCAATTTCCGCGGACGGATCAATATCTTCCCTTGTCATGAGGATGAAGCGGTTTACCACCCTAAAGCCCTGGGACATTGTGATATGTATGCTTTCATCGTTATTAATATAGGTTGAAAATTCCATGCACCTGGATTTGCCGCTTCCTATGATTCTCTTTCCCGTTGCAAAAGCTGCATCGGCAAGCTGCCTTCCGTATCCACGGCTCCGGTATTCCAGATGTACTCGAAGCCCCTCCATCCATAACACCCCCGCCGGCATCGGAGATAATCTGAAAGTTCCAATTACCTTTCCATTGAACTCGCCTGCATACAGGCTGCAATCCCCGATCCATCTCCTGGCTTTTTTCTCAAGGTAATCATCTCCATCCCACGTTGAGCGGGAGATAGCTGCAATATCCTCCATGTCATCCATAACTGCGATTCTTATACTCAATTCCGGCATATACCCCCCTGGATAAGGCAATATTTCTGTCGTTCAGTATATTACAGGACTGCTGAGCCTGGGTCACCCAGGCTTCTTTGTTGAATAATCATTAATAGATGGAACGGAAGTATAGAATTGTCAAGGAAGTACTCTCTCAGCCAGCTCCGGAATATCGGAATACTGGCACATATCGATGCAGGTAAAACGACCGTATCTGAAAGGATACTGTATTACACCGGCAAACTACACAGAATGGGTGAAGTTCATGACGGGCAAGCCGTAATGGATTGGATGGCTCAGGAGCAGGAGCGGGGAATAACAATAACAAGCGCCGCAACAGCAACCGTCTGGCGTGACCACATGATAAACCTGATAGATACCCCCGGGCACGTTGACTTTACAGTTGAAGTAGAACGCAGCCTAAGGGTGCTTGATGGCGTGATTACTCTCTTCTGCGCAGTTGGTGGTGTTGAACCTCAATCTGAAACGGTCTGGAGACAGACCGAGAAATACTCGGTACCCAGGATAGCCTTAGTGAACAAAATGGACAGGCTGGGAGCGGATTTCTACGGTGTTGTGGAGTCAATTCAGAAACAGCTTGGAGCCAATGCTGTACCGGTTATCATACCGATAGGTTCCGAAGATAAATTCAGAGGTATAGTGGACCTGGTGGACAACTGCGCGGTCTATTATGAAAAATCCGACCGTGGAATGTCATGGCATGAAGAACCAGTTCCCGACGATATGCTCGCGGAAACGGAAAAATGGAGAAAGTATCTCATCGAGAAGATAAGTGAAGTGGATGAGGATCTTTTCGAGAAGTACTGTGAAGGAAAAGAGATCGCAAAACAGGAACTCAGCCTTGCCATAAGGAAAGCCACTCATTCACGCGCGGTATGCCCTGTTCTATGCAGCAGCGCATACAGGAATATGGGAGTCCAGAGACTTCTGGATGCAGTTATATCCTACCTCCCGAGCCCGCTTGACCTTCCGCCCATAAGTGGTCAGTGCTTTGAAGGCAATCCTATCGAACGCATTCCAAGGGATAATGGAAGGCTTGCCGCGCTGGCGTTCAAAGTTGTAACTGACCGCCATGTCGGAAAACTGGTTTATGTAAGGGTCTATTCCGGTACCCTTGAATCCGGATCGTACGTCTACAATTCATCGGAGAAAAAAACGCAGAGGGCGGGAAGAATACTCCGGATGCATGCTGACAAGAGGGAAGCGGTGCCTGCTCTGTACACCGGTGAGATAGGTGCCGTCACAGGCCTGCCGAATACGTCCACAGGCGATACACTATGCTGCGAGGATGACCCTATTATCCTGGAAGCAATTGAATTTCCTGCACCTGTCCTCAGCGTTGCGGTCATGCTTGAGAAGAAGGGGGAAAGGGATAAGCTTTCACGTGCCCTGGTTAAACTCTCAGAGGAGGATCCCACATTCATAGTTTCCACTGATCCCGAAACATCCGAAACAATTATTTCTGGAATGGGTGAGCTACATCTGGAGATAATCCATGACCGACTGAAAAGGGAGTTCGGTGTTGAGGTTACTACCTCTCCCCCCAGGGTAGCCTACAGAGAAACCATTACCTCCACAGTCGATATTAATGAAAAGCTCTCCAAACAGACCGGTGGCAAGGGGCAGTACGCACATGTCATCATGACCCTGCAGCCCATGCCTGCCGGGTACGGTTTCGAATTCAGGAACAAAGTGAAAGGCGGCAATATCCCCCGTGAATATATACCTGCTGTTGAAAAGGGAATCGTAGACGCAATGTCACGAGGAGTAATGGTTGATTCCCCTGTGGTTGACATCAGAGTGACACTGAAGGACGGCACTTTTCACGAAGTGGACTCCTCAGAGATGGCTTTCAGGAGATGCGCCGAATCGGCCTTCAGAAAGGCTTTCATGAGGGGAAACCCCCAGCTGCTGGAACCTGTTATGAGCGTTTCTGTTACAACACCTGAAGATTACGCGGGAAATGTTACCGGAAACATATACGGAAAACGGGGGAATATCACATCAATGGACATGCAGGGAAACGCACAGATAGTAAAAGCCTTCATTCCCCTGTCGGAAATGTTCGGGTACGCAACAGATCTGAGGAACATGACCCAGGGAAGGGCATCATTCACAATGCACTTTGAGCATTACAAAGCGGTTCCGTTCTCTATCGCTGAAAAGGTGCTTGAGGAAATCAGAAAAAGCTGATCAGCTGTTCAGATAATTCCTGAGGATACGAGCTTTTCCCTGAGCTTCTGCATAGCTCTGGCCCTG
>DAOWFD010000348.1 GCA_030638185.1 Candidatus Aegiribacteria sp. | reverse complement strand
TTGGATTCACATTTCTCCAGGGGTACGGATTAACCGAGACCTCCCCCATACTCTGCGTTAATACTATGGAATCCAATAGAATAGGCTCTGTAGGCCCGGTTCTTGACGGCATCACCATAAGAATAGACAATCCCGATATTGAAGGAAACGGTGAAATCCTTGCAAAGGGTCCCAATATTATGCTGGGCTACTACAACAATCCCACGGCAACCGCTGAAGTTCTCTCGGACGATGGCTGGTTCAGTACGGGGGATTACGGTCATATCGACGATGATGGTTTCATTTTCATTACCGGTCGAAAGAAGAACGTGATCGTCGCAAAGAACGGGGAAAATGTATATCCAGAAGAAATAGAGATGGTCATCGGGCAGGATTCGTATATCCTTGAATGCATGGTTGCAGGCAAGGTGACCGAAACGAAGGGCGAGGAGATATGGGTTATATTTGTTCCCGATATGGAAAAATTCATCGAATACGCCGAGGAGAATGGATTCAGTCTTACAACCGAGTACCTTGCGGAATACATGAGAAAGATAGTCCAGAGCTTCAATGCGTCTCAGCCGATTTACAAGCGGATTACCCGGTTTATCATCAGAGAAGATGAATTCCCGAAAACTACCACGAGAAAAGTACGCAGAAAGGAAGTTCTCAGGGAAGCTGGACTCGAGGAAGATATTTCCTACCACGTCTGAACACCTTGATCAGAATACTGTGTTTCAATTCCAGATTATTATATACTATATTACTAGGGAATAGGTATCTATCGAAAGGCTTGGTATGACAGAAGAGGTAAGAAGGTGTACACGCTGTATCCTTCCGGAGAACTATCCGAACATAGATTTTGACGAGAATGGCGTCTGCAGAGTCTGCAGGGAACATGACCAGAAATATTCGAATATCGACTGGGATGCGAGAAGGAAAAAACTTGAGAAGATACTGGACCGCTACAGGGGAAAGGGAGCGAAGTACGATGTACTCGTTCCTTTCAGCGGAGGCAAGGACAGCACTTATACCCTCTGGGTGCTTAGGAACAGGTATGGAATGCGCTGTCTCGCTTTCAATTTTGATAACGGATTCCTTGATCCCGGAGCATTGGCATTCGCAAAGAAATCGGCTGCAAAGCTGGGTGTGGATCTAATAACCTACACACCGGATTTTGACCTTCTGAAGAAGGTTTACAAACGAGCCATCGAGACAACGGGCGAATTCTGCGCTGCCTGCGTTGTACTTATACCCACAGCAATATTCCGGGCTGCGGATACACAGGGGATAAGGTTTATCGCTGCGGGATTCTCCGATATGCTGGAAGCTCCCCCACCGGAGACATCGTATATGGACAGGGTCTATTTCCGAAATATGATGAAGGGTGCCATTCCAATGGATGAGCTGAAATGGGATTACTTTTTCCCGTCCTGGAAAAGGATGTTCAAGGTTAAGCAGATCAACCTTCCCGATTACATTGAATGGGACCTGCCATTTATATATGATACGCTCAACAGGGAGCTTGATTTCGGCAAATCCATGGCTGATGTAAGATACGATTGTCTCGGTACACCTCATTCCAGTTTTCTCTTCAGAACCAGAATCGGCTTTGGCAAGTACGAATACCTGTACGCCAATATGGTCAGGTCCGGAGTGATTTCCAGGGAAGAAGCCCTGAAAACTGTCGATGAACGTGAACCGAAATCCGCTCCCGAGGGATTTGACGAATTCCTGGCATCAATGGGCTGCGACAGGTCGATCCTGGATGGAATCGAGGAAAAATCAGTATCCAATTTCAGGGGAAGAAACAGCACCATGCGCAGGCTGGCTATAAAGCTGCGGGAGATACTTCCCTGAGATTGAACTATCACTGACATCGTTTCGAAGTAGACGATTGTGGATACAGGCGTCAACTGTACTATTTCCATATATGGTATATTCAGGAAGTCATTGCCACTATATATTGAGGCTGGCATATGAACAAGCGCAGTCTTATACTACATAATGTATGTCATCAATAATAAACACATAACATATGGTGCAAAATGACAGAAAAACTTATGCAGGAATCACAGGTCTACGATGAGAGTAAAGTAAAAACCCTCTCCTCGATTGAGCATATTCGCCTCAGAACAGGAATGTACATCGGACGCCTCGGCAACGGTACACATCCTGACGACGGGATCTATGTACTCTTCAAGGAAGTCATGGACAACTCTGTTGACGAATACATAATGGGTTATGGCAAGCGTATCAGGATTTCTGGCAACAGGACATCCATTTCTGTACGGGATTACGGAAGAGGAATCCCTCTGGGAAAGCTTGTTGAGTGTGTCTCCCAGATAAATACCGGCGCGAAGTACAATACTGACGTTTTCATGTTCAGCGTTGGGCTGAACGGTATCGGGACTAAGGCAGTGAACGCTCTTTCGGAGAATTTCAAAGTGATCGCATACCGGGACGGCGATTATCGCGAGGTAGTGTATAGTCGTGGCGAACTCCTCAGTGATGAGAGTGGAAAATCCTCAAAAAGAGATGGCACCCTGGTTGAGTTCACTCCGGACAGAGAGATATTCGGTGATTTCACCTTCCGGGAAGAATTTCTTCAGGACAGGTGTCAGCATTACGCTCATCTGAATGCCGGCCTCAGGATTCGATTGAACGGTACAGATTTTATCTCCGAAGATGGTTTGATGGATCTTCTTCATGATGAAGCGGGAGATTCAGCAATGTATCCTGTTATATTTTTCCGCGAGCAGACCCTTGAATTCGCACTGACACATACATCCGACTTCGGCGAACGCTACCTGTCATTTGCGAACGGTCAGTATACCTCAAGTGGCGGAACGCACCTTTCCGCTTTCAAGGAGGGTATAACCAAAGGCATCAACTCCTATGCGGGGGAAAGCTATTCAGGTCAGGATGTGCGCGAGGGCATAATCGCCGCTGTTTCCATACGGCTCAAGGAGCCTGTTTTTGAATCCCAGACGAAGACCAGGCTTGGTAACAATGACATAAGGGGCTGGATAGTCAACAAGGTAAAAACCGAGCTGGAACAGCATCTGCACAAGAATCCTGAAAGCGCCTCGATCCTGGTCAACAAAGTTAAGATCAATCAGAAGGTCAGGACCGAACTTAGCAACGTTAAAAAGCAGGCTAAACAGAGGGCCAGACAGGTTGCCCTGAGGATACCTCATCTGAAGGACTGCAAGATTCACTACGGAGACGATAATAAAAGGGCCGAGGAAACAACTATTTTCCTTACCGAGGGTACAAGCGCAGCAGGTAGTATCATATCAAGTCGGGATGTTCAGACACAGGCGGTATTCGCCCTCAGGGGAAAGCCTCTTAACTGCTTCGGTAAGAAACAGGATACCGTCTACAAGAACGAGGAGATCTACAATGTCATGCGCGCTCTTAACATCGAGAACGACATTGAAGGGTTGAGGTACAACAGAATTGTTCTGGCCACCGATGCGGACGTTGACGGGATGCATATAAGGAATCTCCTTCTGACGCTGTTTCTTCACTTTTTCGAGGGTCTTGTTCTGGATGAACACCTTTTTATTCTTGATACACCACTGTTCCGAGTAAGGAACAAAAAGGAAACTGTTTACTGCTACAGTGAGAAGGAACGACAGAAAGTCCTCAACCGTCTGGGTGAGAAAGCTGAAATAACCAGATTCAAAGGTCTTGGAGAAATTTCACCGAAGGAATTCGGTCAGTTCATCGGTAAGGACATGAAGCTGGAACCGGTTCGCATCACAAGGCTGAAAGAGGTTCCCGAAATGCTGGATTTCTACATGGGGCGCAATACACCCGAAAGACGTGAATTCATCATGGAGAATCTGATATGAGCGAAACCAGCCTCAGAAGGCTCTACAACCGCAACTTTCTCGAATACGCCTCCTACGTTATCAAGGACAGGGCTATTCCTGATCTGGCTGATGGTCTCAAACCGGTACAGAGAAGGATTCTATGGTCCCTGTTCCAGAAGGATGACGGCAGGTTCAACAAGGTAGCCAATGTAATAGGTCATTGCATGCAGTTCCATCCCCATGGCGACAGATCTATAGGAGATGCGCTTGTTTCCCTTGCGAACAGAGGCTTTTTTATCGAG
>DAOWFD010000150.1 GCA_030638185.1 Candidatus Aegiribacteria sp. | reverse complement strand
AGTTCATCCCTGCCTCTCTGTTCTATGTCTATGTCTCTTCCACAGGAAGTTGAAGTATCGAATGTAGAAAGAGGCGCAACAACGTAGAAGGGAACTCCATGTTCTTTTGCCGCAAGCGCTAGTGGATAGGTTCCTATCTTGTTAGCGGCGTCTCCATTTGCGGCTATCCTGTCACTGCCGACTATAACAGCATCGACCTCTCCTTTTCTCAGAAGCGAAGCCGCGGCGGAATCGGGAATTACATCAACCGGGATCCCCGCCCTTGAAAGCTCCCAAGCTGTCAGTCTGGCTCCCTGAAGAAGGGGTCGGGTCTCATCAGCATACACCTTTACAAGAAGGTTGCGGTCCCATGCTTCGTATACCACTGCAAGGGCTGTCCCCAAGCCTGCGGTTGCCAGTCCTCCGGCATTGCAATGGGTCAGCACGGTTGAACCGTTTTTCAGTAAATCGGCACCGAAGCACCCCATTCGTCTGCTGGCTTCAAGGTCAGATCGCATCATGTCACGGGCGGATTCCAGAAGGGCCCGTACAGCGTTTTCCCTGCCCGGGTTCCTGCGGAAGGTATCTCTCTGGATCTCAAGACAATGAAAAAGGTTGACCGCTGTAGGTCTTGTTCCTTCAAGTATATCGATCTTCAAATGAAAGGCTGCATCAAATTCTTGACCGGGATCGGAGGTTATAGCTGCAATTACAGCGCCAAAAGCCGCTGCTATTCCAATGGCTGGTGCCCCTCTGACTGCAAGTGTCCTTATGGCTTCCGACAGAGAATCGATATCCCTGCAGTCAATATAGGTTTCCTCGGATGGAAGTTGTCTCTGATCCAGCAGTCGCAGAAAATCATCCATCCATTGTATGGTCGGCAGAGGAACCATATCAGCATCTACCCGAAAGAACATCCAGACACAACTTGAGGATACTGGAGGGTTCCATCAGCCTGCCCATACCTTCCGTGCCGCAGGTAAGTGGCCCCATGACTGGCCCTGCGAATATGACTCCGCGGCTCTCAAGTATCTCTATATTGGCAGCGGTAGCACTGTTGTTCCACATCCTTGTATTCATAGAAGGAGCCATAATAACCGGGGCGGAGCAGGCCAGAAAAGCGGAAGACAACAGATCGTCTGCAAGTCCATTGGCGGACTTACCTATGAAATCAGCCGTGGCCGGAACAACGGCAAAGAGATCGATACTGTCGGTCAGCGTAATATGGGGAACGGGATCACCGGGCTGCATAGTGAAAAGCGAACTGTAAACGGGCCTTCCGGTTACACAGGCCAGCTGAGTTTCGGAAATGAATTGCAGGGCACTCGGAGTAAGAACACCATCGATTTCGAAGCCTTCCTTTCGTAACAGGGAGGCGAGCATCACTCCCTTGAAGGCTGCCGCGCTGCCGGTGATCCCCAGCAGTATTATTTTACTTTTCATTCAGACACCTTTCACCGATACAATCTATTCCTACAAGTGTAAGTTCGGGACATACCTTCAGAAGGTTCCTGCACCTTCCCGCTATGCCGGGTGCCCAGCCTCCAGTAGCCCATATCTCGGGATCACCGTTGATCACTTTTACAAGCTCGTCGATTATGTGATCAGCCGCTCCAACAGCCCCGAAAAGAACCCCTGAACAGACAGCTTCAGGAGTACTCTTTCCAAGCGGGGAAGCCGGAAACTCAAGATCCACCGGATTGAGCTTCTCCGCCTTCTTGAACAGTTCTCCCGCAGCGGTGCCCACACCGGGAGTTATCGCGCCGCCAAGGTAAACCCCTTTGCTGCTGATAACATCGAAGGTTGTTGCCGTTCCGAAATCCACAACAATAGCGGGAGGTGATCCAAGCTTGAGAACACCTGCTGTATTTGCCAATCGATCGGCACCCAGTTCGTGGGGGAATTTGTAATCAATTGAAATCCCCGCTGTTTCTACAGTTACTTCAACCGGATCCACGTTGATGTACCTTCTGGAGAGATTCAGGAGGGCATGGCGGACCTGAGGAACAACGCAGGCGTAGGCAACCCCTTCGGGGAGATTACAATCGTCTGTCTTCAGAAGTGACCTCAGGATAACCCACAGGTCATCAGCGGTCCAATGCCTGGTAGTAATCCTCCATTGAACATCAAGCCTTCCATCTATGAATATTCCCGCTGATGTCCTTGTATTACCTATATCAAGTACCAGCCTTTTCATGTAGTCCTCCAGTCAAATCCAATATCCGCTGATGGAGCCGAATGCGTAAGAGCACCTGAAGATATTCCGTCAACTCCGGTACCGGCAACCTCCCTTACGTTCTTCAGTGTTATCCCCCCTGAAGCCTCAAGGTAAATACCGCTGCCGGAAGCAACTCTTACAGCTGCTGCCAGTGTATCGGGTTTCATATTGTCGAGCAGGATTCTGTCGGGTTTCTCTTCAAGCACTTCTTTAAGCTGATCGATGGAATCCACCTCAATTTCAACGGGAATACCCCTTTCTCTTATACGGAGTATTATGCTGTGCAGTTTTCCTGCCCCTCCAGCAACGGCTGTGTGATTGTCCTTTACCATGGCAAGCTCTTCCAGGTTGAAACGGTGATTCACTCCTCCGCCTGCCCTTACGGCGTATTTTTCCAGGGCACGAAGACAGGGAGTTGTTTTTCTGGTGTCCAGAATTTCCACTCCCGTTCCCCTGACAGCCTTAACATATTTCGCTGTGAGCGTCGCAATCCCTGAAAGATGGCAGAGGAGGTTCAGGGCAACTCTCTCCCCTCTCAGAAGAAGATCAGCGGAACCGTACAAACATCCGATCCTGTCTCCCGGAAAGGCTATGGAACCATCAGGGATAATATTCTGAATCCGGGGAACACTCCTCCCCAACGAAACGGAAAGTTCGGAAAATACCTGTTCAACAAGAAACCATCCAGCTGTGATCAGTTCTTCCCTTGCCTTCGCAGAACAGGTACTTTTATCGTCAGCGGGTACTCCAAGCGATGAGGTTGTGATGTCGTCCCTCACCCTGTCCTCTGAAAGAGCATTGCGCACAATAAATCTTCCAACTGATACATGATCCGACCAGTCGATTATTTTCATCAAATCTCCTCCAGAAGCGCTTCATGTCCGTACACTATTTCACCGCCACTGATTGTCGAAACCACTTCGATCTCATCCCAGGATGTATGGAACGGATCGGCTGACAGCACAGTCATATCTGCTACCCTTCCTGCTGTAAGATCTCCGGCAAGATCCTGAAAACCACAGATTGCTGCCGCTTCTATTGTGTATGCATTGAGGGCTGATGCGGTATCGATTCCGAATTGCTCCAATGGATGCTCTGTTGCGCCGCTAAGACCCCTGAGCGGGCCAAATGGCATGCTGTCGCTGCCAAAACCAAGTAAGAAACCGGCATCTGTAACCAGGCTGAAAGGGTTAAGAGCCAATGCCCTCTCCCTTCCGAGTTTTCCTTCGTACAGACCCCCGCTGACCTGCCACCTGTTTACGAAATTAGGTTGCATGACAAAGGAGTGAATCGCAGGATCCCACCCGCCGGGCCAGTCAGCAAGAAGTTCTTCGGCGTGCTCGATCCTCACGGTTACAGGATTTCTCCCATTATGCTTCTTCTGGAAATCGTGGCTTACGCGGTCTATCTGCGACAGTGCCCTGCCCCCTATTGCATGATAAACAGCAACCAGGCCCAGGCTTTCCGTTAATTCCAGACTGCGCAGAACCTCTTCATCGGACAGTATAGGCTCGGTAACCGTCCCGTCTGAATAGCTCTCGGAGACAGCCGCGGTAGATGCCCCAAGGGACCCGTCAAGGAAGAATTTCAAGCCATCAATGCCGGGAATCACCCCTTCCAGGTTGCGGGTTGCTTCTCCGAGAAAACCGGCATCCTTCCCGAAAAGACAGATGGACATTCTGATGGGGGGGTTGTTTTTCAACAGAACTTCAGCGGTAACAAGGGGTTCGAAGGTACATACCGCGGTGACTCCCGAGGAATAGGCCAGTTCCGCAGCCATCAAACATGCCTGGTCCAGAATGTGTGGT
>DAOWFD010000058.1 GCA_030638185.1 Candidatus Aegiribacteria sp. | reverse complement strand
GATAGTTATAGCAGGAGCAGGTGTTTCCGGGCTGACACTCGCCGAAAGACTGACAACGTCCGGAGATGACATATCCGTTACTGTACTCGAGAGTGAGAATTGTCCAGGGGGGCTGGCGAGAACGTTTGAACGGGACGGGTTCCTCTTTGATATCGGCCCCCACCGGTTTCACACATCAGACATCGCCGTAAGTGAATATCTGCTTGAAATACTCGGTGATGATCATGTAACCATAAACAGGTCAAGCAACGTATATATGGCGGGAAAATACCGCAGCTGGCCTCTGACGATAAAATCGGTGGCAGGGCTACCCCTGTCTGTCCTTTTCAGTAGTTTTCTCGACCTCTTCCACCTGAAGTCAAAGGGTGAGCTTTCTACGTTTGCCGACTACGTTATATCAAAGTACGGCAAGAATATATACAACTATTTCTTCAGGGGATATACGGAAAAATTCACCGGGTGCAGTGCCGGGGAACTGCATATCGACTGGGCTGAAGCGGGCGTGAACAGGGCCGTCATCGATAAGAACGTGAAAGCAGATGACCTCTTTTCCCTGCTCAAGGGCCTCCTTATTCCAAGAACGGTATCAACGATGTTCTACTACCCGTCATTCGGCGGAATTCAGACCTTCTGCGACAAACAGGCCGAGAGGATTCAGAAAAACGGCGGCAGAATAATGTACGGCTGCAGAGCCCTCGGCGTTGAAACCGCGAACGGGAAGGTTTCAGGAGTGAAAACCGCTGACCAGGGGGTCATCCCGGCCGATCATGTGTACTGGTCGGCTCCGGTATCCATTCTCTTTCCGGATGCTGGTTTCAGATTCATGGATACCCTTCTATGTAACATTGCCCTGTCGAAAGAGCAGGAAAACCAATATCAGTGGTGTTACTTCGGCCAGGAGGACATTCTCTTCAGCAGACTGACCGTGCCCAGGAATTTCAGGGCCGACACGGTTCCTTCGATGGCCGACAGCCTTATCGTTGAGATAACCCTGAACAACCAGCAACAGAGGAATGATCCCGAAATCCTGAAAGACAGGCTGATCGATGAGTTGGTAAGTGTGAAGGCCCTTTCAGCCTCCGATATCATTTTCATGGACTGGCGGATAGTTCCCGAAACCTACCCGCTGTACGACCTTGACTACAGAAAGAGATTATCCGGGCTGGTACTGCCCAAGGGTCTTGACCTTACCGGCAGGTGCGGTTCATTCTGGTATAACAACATGGACCATTCCATCGGAGAGGCACTGGCCATCTCCTCGGGACAGGATTTTGAGAAGGATTTCTGGAAATAACTGCTAGACAACCTTTGTTTCAAGTGTTAAGTTAAATAATTATCTAAATAAGGGAAGCCGAGCCGCTATGAAGATTGCTCTGATGAGGGAAGTCAGCCCCAATATCAGCGATTGTGAAATAACGAATATCACCAGGAAACCCATAAATCACGATATTGCAATGGATCAGCACAGGCACTACGCTGATACCCTCCGGGACCTTGAGTATAAAATACATATGATCAAAGCAGATAATCTTCCGGATTCAGTATTTATCGAGGACACAGCTCTCGTTCTGGATGAGTTAGCTGTCATAGCTTATCCCGGAGTCGCTTCACGGAGAGGTGAAACTGAAGCGGTCGCCGAAGCTCTGAGCGTATACAGGGATCTGAAATATATCAAACCAACAGGAACCCTTGACGGGGGAGATGTACTACAGGTCGACAGGACGCTTTACGTTGGAAAATCATGCAGAAGCAGCGCAGTGGGAATCTCCCTGCTCAGGGAAATTGTAGAACCCCTCGGTTACGAAGTTATCAGTATACAGGTGGAAGGCTGTCTTTACCTTAAATCGGCGGTATCCCGGGTAGCTGAGAGTACACTGCTCCTGAATCCTTCCTGGGTGAATCCAGATCATTTCAAAGGTATTGGATGCTTTATTACGGTTCATCCTTCTGAACCCTACGGAGCAAATTCGCTCTTTCTTGAGAATGGAATAATGTATTCGACTGCATTTCCGAAAACCCGCAGAAAGCTCATCGCTGAAGGCATCAATATGATCTCTCTG
>DAOWFD010000311.1 GCA_030638185.1 Candidatus Aegiribacteria sp. | reverse complement strand
GCACTTCCAGAAGCAACTGCCTGATGCACAACCTCCGTTGCGAAGGGAGAAGGCAGGATGGTCAGGTTACTTTCTACCCACCATCGGACACTCTTCTCTATCTGATGACTACATCATTGGTACACGGCTCCAGGGGGATTCACATGAGAGCCCTTAATTTTACCATGATGTGCGGCAATGGAGGAGGTTCCGCTCAAGTAGGTACATACAGGTGCCCACCTCTGCTTCTCAATTGGGGACCGAGTGTCGAGACCACTAATCCGGATATGATAGCCAGGCTTCTGAATGTTGTTCAATCTCTCACAGGGAAAGGCACATCAGATCCTGACTTCATGTCTGCTCTCATTGATGAGAATTACGTTGTTCTTAATACCACAGAAGCACAGAATGCTATATACACAACCGGCTGGCAGCACGCTACCTGGAATGTTGATCACAATTTCATTGCTCTTGAAGAGACTGAATCGGAGGATGTGCTATTATTGGTAGTGAACGATTCGAGTAGCTCATTTGAAGAAGAATATGAAAACTATATCTACTTCCCAAATCGATATGCGATTACTCATTCAATAGAACACATAGCAGGCTTTGAATGTCCAGCCAGCAGGAGTGATCCTGAACTGAATCTGTATTTTTATGGCATGCCCGCTTATTCAGCCAGTTTATACCTGCTGGAGTATACAGGTATTTGATTCGGGATGAATTCAGTTTGTGTCAGATAGATTGTTCCCTGTTAAGTAAAGACTGCGAAGAGATCCGCAGCTTGTCTATTATGAAGACCTTCTAGTTACGAGATAGAACTCCATTAACACCATGGGGTTCAATATGTTAGATGTAGTGAATAAACCTGAAAACAAGATGGCGACCCCAACGGGGATCGAACCCGTGTTGCCGGCGTGAAAGGCCAGTGTCCTAACCGCTAGACGATGGGGTCGCCGAAAGTTACCAACAATGGTAACAGAAGTCTATTTCGTCAATACCCACTGGTGAGCCGCAGGGGAATTCCTTCGACTCGCTTCTCTTGCTCATGATAAACTCACCGGAGTCCGATTCCCGTAAACCACTGGTGAGCCGCGGGGGAATCGAACCCCCGACCCTCTGATTAAAAGTCAGATGCTCTACCAACTGAGCTAGCGGCTCACAAATATGGGTTTTAGGGCAGCCGGTAAAATGCAGAATTCAGCAGAAAAATGCAAGAGCAAATATATCACTGGTTATTATATTTGAAAGTTCATATACAATTAGAAGCATTGAAATTTCTAAAAAACCGGAACAGATTGGACGTATGAATTGAAGGAAACCCGTAAAACACCACATCTTTTTGTAATAGATACCAATGTGCTTCTGTATGATCATAACTGCATAGATAATTTTCAGGAGCATGATGTAGTTATTCCAATAACTGTCCTCGAGGAGCTTGATGAATTCAAGAAGGGAAACGATCTCATTAACTTCCAGGCAAGGGAATTCGTACGCAAATTAGACAGGCTTTCCGGTGAAAGCCTCTTCAACGAAGGCCTGCCTCTCGGTCCCGGAAGGGGAAAACTCTTTGTGAGAATTGCCGGACCTTCCGGAGGAACTTCGGTGGAAAACGCATTCTTCTCGATGAACAAACCGGACCACAGGATTCTTGCACTTGCTGACCAGCTCAGGTGCGCCAATCCTGACAGGGCAGTGATCCTGATAAGCAAGGATATCAACCTGAGAATGAAGGCCAAATCCCTGGGGATTCTGGCTGAGGATTACGAAACCGGAAAAGTAGAGAACGTTGATGAGCTGTATACAGGAACCGGATTACTTGATAATGTCGATAAGGACATTATTTCAAGATTCTACCAGCAACCCTTTTCTGTACCCAGAGAAGAGATAGACACCGAACTCAGGCCGGTTCCCAACCAGTTCTTCATACTGAGAAACGGCAGCAACAGTTCCCTTACCTGGTACAATCCTGAAACAGATGAATTCGAAAGAATAATCAAAACACGGGCTTACGGAATACAGCCTCGTAACGCTGAACAGACCTTTGCCCTGCATACATTGCTGAATTCTGCCGTAAGACTGGTAACCCTTACCGGGAAGGCAGGTACAGGGAAGACCCTCCTTGCTCTTGCTGCAGCCCTTGATCAGCGGCGTGACTACAGGCAAATTTATCTTGCCCGCCCTGTAGTACCCCTCGGAAACAGGGATCTGGGATTTCTTCCAGGGGATGTTCAGAGCAAGCTTGATCCCTATATGCAGCCCCTGTGGGATAATCTTGCTGTTATAAGGAACCGTTTCTCATCCGACAGCAAGGAATACAATGGCCTTCAGGATATGATAGAGCATGAAAAACTGTGCATCACACCTCTGGCGTATATCAGAGGCAGGAGCCTGGACGGTATCTATTTTATTGTTGATGAAGCCCAGAACCTTACACCGCATGAAGTTAAAACAATAATCACCAGGGCAGGCGAGGGTTCGAAGATCGTGTTCACAGGTGATATCTACCAGATCGATACTCCCTACCTGGACAGTCAGTCCAACGGGCTTACATACCTTGTTGACCGCCTCAAGGATGAAAAGATCACTGCCCATATTAATCTGGTCAAAGGCGAGAGGAGCGAACTTGCCGAACTTGCCAGTAATCTTCTCTGATACGGTAGTTGGAGGCTGAAATGGCAGTACGCCTTATCGAAGCCTTCATGCCAGCCGATCGACTTGAGCTGGCAAGATCATCCGTCAGCAGTCTCGATACTCTTTCCATATGGTGGGAAAAACTGTCAGATGAGCAGGCACAGCTTCATATTCTGGTAGAGGCAGAGAGAAGCGAGGAGATAACTGACAGGCTCCGATCGGCTCTTGCTGATTCGGGTGATGAATTGAAGATCGTATCCCTGCCAGTTGAAGCGTCGATACCTGCTCCCGAGGAAACCAAAGAGAAAGACAGAAAACCAGGAAGCATTCTGCACAGAAAAATGCACAGGGTAAGCCGGGAAGAGTTGTACGCTGATGTGCAGGAAATGATGCGCACTTCCTGGCCCAATATAGTCATGACCATTCTTTCAGCCATTGTGTGTGCAGTGGGTCTTGCCCGAAGCAATGTAGCTGTGATAATCGGCGCCATGGTTATCGCTCCCCTTCTTGGACCGAACGTGGGCCTTGCCCTGGGTGTTACCTTTGCAAATTTTGGATTCATCTTGAGAGCCCTCAGGGAGAATATCTTCAGGATAGGAGCAGCTTTTGCGTTTGCTGTGGCCGTGGGGTTTTTCTTCAACATTGATTCGCAGGCGCCTGAGATAGTATCAAGGACTTTCATAAACTCCACCGATATTATTATTGCACTTGCAGCCGGAGCGGCCGGAGCCCTGGCCCTGAGTACAGGTGCCCCGGCTACACTTATCGGCGTAATGGTCGCAGCTGCCCTTATGCCTCCGCTTGTTGTCACAGGTATGCTTACCGCTCTTGGTGATTACGGCGGAGCCCTGGGAGCCCTTCAGCTCCTGGTTGTGAATCTCATCTCAATTAACCTTGCGGGAGTGCTTACATTTCTGGCAGTGGGAATACGTCCCGGTTCCGAGGATGATGTAAGCAAGGCAAGGATACTGACGACCATGGTTGTGATAGTATGGCTGGTTTTACTTGCTGCCCTGACAGCTCTTATCGTATCGAGCGCTTAACCCGGATCCATCACAAGTACTTGTAGCGAAGCGTTACAGATGCCTGTGGATACAAGGCTTGCGAACGCAGACTATGGAGGCGTACTTTAAACAGTACATCGAGGACGGTGTGCGCGTGCATAACGCAGTAGACACGGGTATATGTATCGCTGCAGTAGAGTATTTGTGATGGATCCGGGTTGAAACCATATTAAGAAAAAGGGGCATGCTTATACATACCCCTTGTTTGTCGAGTATTAAGGTCGACTAGAATACCGTCTTGATATTTCCCCAGGTGGAGTTCTCAAGTGCTCCAGGTGTGTACTCATCGTCGATTTTGCAGTTCAAAAGAGCAGGGCGATCCGCGGTCCAGAGATATGCCGGATTCGAATCATCCGTCATGGCGCAGGTCAGCTGGCCACACCCGGGATTGAAGGAATCAAGTACCGTTGAAGGATCGTCGCCGTCCAGAATGCGGACATCTGTTCCAAGTGCATCGTGGGTATAGAAGACGTTCCAGGTTTCATCGTACCACAAACCACCGTAGTCGAGTCCAGGCCAGGTGTTTTCCAGAGTAAAGGCCCCGCCCGGGCTAAGAGTATAGGCTCGAAGCTCGGTTGGTGTATAAAACGCGCAGTAGAAGTAAGGGGCTTTGTAGGTGATCCCCAGAAGGCCGTCGGCAGCTCCTAAATCCCATGTATCAATTACTGCTGGATTATCAGGATTGTCAACGTCGAAGCAGTAAATGACATCGTAGAAAGTAGTTCCACCGTCTCCATTGAAATCCGCAAGGTAAAGGTAGTTATTAGTTTCATCAAGATGACAGCCATTAGATGCCAGCTCAATCGTTCCAAATATGAGATTGATATCGAAGCGAGCAATATAGGAGCCATTAGTGGGGTCAACGGTATAGACCCATCCTCCGTCTTGTGTAGCCTGCCACAGCCATCCGTTTGTGTGATCGTAATCAAGACCCATTGGCTGATTCATTGAAGTGAAAGACTCAACAATTCCATCGGTACCTGTGGTAATGCAGTGGGTAGATATATCAGCTTCGAAATTGGCTGAAACACCGAACAGTACAGAAACAGCAAGAGTTAAAGCTATCATTGTCAACTTCCTTTCAGTCTGTTTGCTGTGTTCTAACCATTAATCAGTATTAGCAAAGCATCGTAGAAAACACTGATACTCATTAATACTAAGATAGTAATATGGAATTGTAAACCTCACAGTAGGTGTTCGTTTATGGGAATTCAGGATTATAAGGATTTCGCAGTCTGGTATCAGAACTCATTCCAGATTTCCTGCCTTGTATCTCAATAAGCGGGAAATGGGAAGTCCTGAACCATCTGGGGGTATTCTTCAGGGCTTCTGCAACTGATGGAATTTTGGAGTAATATTCAGATACAGCTTGTCTCGCCCTGATTCTCGGATTCTGCCCATTGTATAAAAAGGATCTGTACAGCCTTATCGCGTCGTCCGGGGAATCATGATCGAGCAGATCAATACCGAATTTTGAAGCCCTGTCCGTTAGTTCACAGTTTACAGGAAGGTTGAAAACGGAGAAATTGATAAAGTCGATCGAATCACCAGCTTTCTCAAGGAATCGAACCGATGCCTTTACATCATGATCTGTTTCTCCCGGAAGCCCCAGAAGCATGTATACATAGGATCTTATTCCAGCGCTGGAGCAGTTCTTCAGAACTTCCAGTGTAGTATCCGGTTCGATACCCTTTTCAAAACGGTCAAGGAGAGATCGGCTCCCGCTTTCGGCACCCAGCTGAAGCATGAGACAACCTGACTCTGACAGCCTGTCCGCAATACGGGATATCCATTTTTCAGGCCTGGCAAACGTGTAAAAATCAAGCCTGTACTGCCTCAGCAGCGGAAGAACATCTTCCAATGCTCTGCCTGGTATGGCTGAGTCAACGAAGTGAATTATTGGATTCTTTTCCATTACAGTGGAAGGAATAGTCGAAATGAATCTTTCAAACGTTTCATGACCGTAAACAGCGAGCCTTTTACTTGAATCTGGACAGAACAGACATCTGTTCCAGTAACATCCGGTGGAAAGGGCGTAGGGGATCACCGGTCTTCCGGAGATATAGTTCCATTTTCCCAGCATATCGGGCCAGGACAATCGGCTGAGAAACGGATCATTTCCAGAGTTGAATCCTGGAAAACTGGAACCGTCACCCAGGCTTGATTCCGGAAGTACACCTCGAACAAGTTCGTATCCCGTTCCGGTTCTGCTGAGACTGTTCAGCAGTGAACCTCCCACAGTTACCCTGTATCCAGCCCTCCTTAGAAAAAGGACCAGGTCTATACCTGCGGCCAGCTGTGAAAGGTAAGAGAGCGATACAAGAACACTCTCCGGATCGTACCGCTTAAGTACAGGGAGAAGATACTCCTCCCAGAATTTGGAGAACGGGGTATTACCATCACGGCAGATCCTCACTAATTCCGATGGTCTGTGGACAGTTACCGGGGGCACAAGGTCCATCAGCGTGATTTTCCATCCGGGGAATTCTTTTGAGAAAAGCTTCATGGATGAATTCAGAATTCCCGATGAAGTGCGATGCTGCTGAGGCGCATAAAGAGGATTATTCAGCAGATAATCCTTGGCAGGTGTTACGGCGGGATATCCCCTCCCTTCAGGGGAGATGGAAAAGATGTACCTGAAATACTCCAGCGACAGATCAAGAAATCCCGCATCGATCCCCCTTGCAGAAAGCCCCGCAGCAAGCAGGAAGGCGCCAGATGGCGGTTCCGAAGGCGTAATGACCGGAGGTACAGTTACAAGGAATTTCATAGACAGAAAGCTAACACATTCGCATTACAGCGAACTACCCTCTCTTTTCCTGTACAGCCAGCTTGGATATGTTCATATTGTTGATGAATGAAATGGAGTTATCAGTGAGGAATCTTGGAAGGAACGATAAAACCCGACTCGAGAGGATGTTCCGCACCGGGCTGGATTCAGTCAGTGCTGAACAGGTTGAACAGGCCGCAGCCCGTACCGGCAGGAAGATCGGTAAGCTTGAAAGTTCCGGGATACCCAATTCCCTGGAAGGCTTATGGCAGGACATCAAGCTCCTTTATAGTTTAGTAGGTGATGTGGTAAGAGGGAGATACAGAGTACCATACCGAACCATTGGAGCGGTTGCGTTCACTCTTCTGTATTTTGTTAATCCCTTCGATCTTATCCCGGATGTAATTCCCTTTGTGGGATATGTAGATGATGCCTTTGTAGTGAGTCTGTGCATTAAATTCATAGGAACCGATCTGGAGAAGTACAGGAAATGGATGCACAGTGAAAATAAACAGATTCAGGAAGCTGAGAAGGGAAATTGATAACTGAGATGGTTGTTCAGTGGGAATCCCGGGAATGGTATAGATGATCTGGCCAGCGTGGGACAGGTCCGTATTTCTTGCGGTAAACGGCATTGATTCCGGCTTCCTGACAGCGGTTATGCGCTTCATATCAAATGTTGACAACTGGATTCCTTTCCTGGCGGGTTACATTCTGCTCCTTCTATGGTGGGGAAGAACCAGACCCCATCCCTCTACCGGGAACAGATGGGAAAGGGCTTTTACCAGTAGAAATCCAAGGATAGTCCTGCTCTGCCTGATAATTGCCACAGCAGGTTCGGACCAGATATGCTACCATTTGAAACGGGATGTGGGCAGAGCAAGGCCATGTTTTGAGGAATCCATTTCGTTGCAGGTAAATTACAGGGGGGATGTGTACGGCAACAAATCCTTTCCCTCCGCTCATTCTGCGAATTCCGCGTCCCTTGCGACCGTTACAGCGTTGGCCTATCCCCCTCTGGCACCCTTTGCTTTTCTTGTGGCCGCACTAGTGGGGATCAGCAGAATCTATCTTGGAGTACACTATCCTGTTGATGTGCTGACCGGATGGGGCATAGGGATGTGCGTGGCGCTGGGGGTATGGCTGGTTTTCAGGAGAATGGCTTCCAGGCAGGGATTAATAGGTTTTGCTAACAGGTTCAAGTTCCGTCAGCCAGTCAATTATCCCCTTCCAACAGCACCGTGGCAACCGGTTAATGTTAAATCTCTTGATGGGTATCAAATGAAGGGATATTTCCTGAGAGGTGGCGAAGATCTTGCAGTGGTTGTTCACGGACTCCATGAGAACATCGGATCAATGGTGCATCCGGGAGAGATGTTCAGAAAAATGGGGTTCTCGGTATTTCTGATCCCTCTGAGGGGACATGATGATCACCCGGTTGCAGTTACATCCGGGGGACCAGCTGAAGCTTACGATCTTGCAGGCATTCTTTTACATGTCCGGGATAGCATGGGATTTGACAGGCACAGGACCGTGATTTACGGCTCCTCGATGGGTGGATCTGTTGCACTGAAAATTGCCGGTCTGCTTGGCGAAAATGTTGCAGGAGTTATTTCACATGGTTGTTTCAGGAATTTCTTTGAGGCATCAGTATCCAGAATGGGCAAATTGAGAACAGCCATTCTGAAACTTCTCCTGCCGAAAGGTGTTAAGAATGAACTG
>DAOWFD010000166.1 GCA_030638185.1 Candidatus Aegiribacteria sp. | reverse complement strand
TTCGAATGAATCACAGATACAGCACAGAACTTCAGCGGGAGGCTTAGGGCGCTATACCTCCATAACAGAGTCTGTTGTGGATATTACTTATGAAATTACTTTAAGTGATTTTATAATTTAATGTATAACAACATATTACAGAATTATCCACATTTTTCAGAACTTTTCCACATTCTCCACATTAGACTCCGAATCGTTGCCATGAGTCATCTTGCATGATCCCTGGAAGAAAACTCCGTCCTCAATAATGAGAGATCGTGTGAAAATGTCTCCCTCAAGACTTGACCCACTTTGCAACTCCAGCTGATGCTCGGCCCTGACTGTACCCTGGATCTTACCGCCGACAACAGCCTGGCTTACAGTTACATCTCCAGTTATTACACCTTCGCGGCCTACGGTAAGTGTTCCTGTAACCACAACCTCTCCATCTACAGTACCATCAACTCTAAGACCACCGTCTACTCTGATGGCACCCTTGCATAGACTCCCGGAACCAAGAATGGAATCTATCGTGGAGGACAATTCGTTTTTAGACATATTCTTCGTTCTCCTCTTTTCCACTATTGATCAAGCGAATCCTCCGGTACAGGGATTCTTGTTGCTATGATCTCCAGCCTTTGCCTGTATTCGCACAGCTGCTGGATATCGTATTCAAAATTCTCCAGCCTTGCTTCAATATTCATTCTTGTGGCAAGTGAATCCTGCAACTGCAATATTTCTCTTCTCAGTATCGTTGTTTCTCCCGCATTTATCAGTCCGTATACTACGATTATTACAGCTGACGATAAAAGCAGCACTATAAGTGCCATGAGAACCCTCACCAGATAAATCTTCCAGCCGCTTATATTGAACCGGTATTGTGTTTTACCTGTATTGAAGATAAATATAGCCGTTAAACCCTTTTCAGGCATTTACACCTGCCTGTTCTTATTCCGCATGCGATAAACTAAGCCAAAGTGTTCTTGCTTGTCAATAAACTCCGTTATCATCAAAGCCTTTCAAACAATTTCCTGATATTCTTCATTGTCAGACCTATGCCCAGCGATGCCATCAGTAAAAGCCTGAGCTTTTGCCCCTGCATGTCACCTGCGAGAATGGCCCCTCTTCTCTCGAGGTCTGCGCCTCCTCCAGGATAATTATACACTCCCAGCACCCTTCCAATATAGCATCTGCTTGTTATGCAGACTATTGTTCCCTGCTCAACCGCATACTGGACAGCTTCTGCTGCCTCGGGAGGAACGTTTCCTCTTCCAAGTGCTTCCACAACAAGCGCTCTGTCGCCACAGTCAGCACAGTATCTGATTTCTCTGGCTCCCAGCCCTGCGGCTGTTCTGACCAGTCCCACCCTCTGATTCAGTTTCAGTTTGCATTCCGGTAGCTGAATTCTCCACAGAGGCTTTCTCTGGAGCAGTATCCTGTCCTGGTCAACAAACCCCAGTGGGCCGTAGCCCGGGGATTTAAAACTGCTTACGTTACTTGTATAAGTTTTTGTTACCCTGCTGGCTGAGTGGATTTCATCGTTAAGAACTACAGTAACCCCCAATTTATGAACTTCATGTCTCGAAGCGGTCAACAGAGCTCCCCTTAAATTTCTGGGTCCATCAACGCCCATTTCGGACTGGCTTCTCATAGCAGCAGTAAAGACAACAGGAATTGCACTCCTGAGGTAAATATCGGCCAGAAAGGCGCTTTCCTCCAATGTATCTGTTCCGTGGGTAACTACGATACCGTGGTACCTTCCGCTTAAGGTCATCTCCTCCAGCTTCAGGCAAAGCTGGGCCATGATTTCTGGTGTAATTGACGGGCTTGGAACGCTGCAGAATCTGATATGTTCAATAGTAACAAAGGGGGGAATTACGTTTCCCTGTATGGGAAGAGGATTGTGATGATAGGAGATGTCAAGACCCCCGTGACCCGGCAACATTTCAATTGTTCCCCCGGTAGAAACGATAGCTATGTTCTTCATGGATCCGTTCTTAACAGGTTAGATGTAATGTATACCGTCACTGTTTCCAGCCGCGTTATCCCCAACGAAGCGGACCAGCCGCTTTTTCAGTTTGTCCGGTCTGTCAGCAAGGGATCTTATGTAAAGCCTTGCCTTACCTATATTCCACAGGTTATCTATCATCTGAATGAGCTCACTGTCCCTGCTGACAGCTTCAAGTAACGGCTGATGCGCCTCCACAAGAGTGAGAAGGTCGGAGCGTGATGAATCCTGGGTCCATTTTATTAGAATTGCAACCGTGTTTGCGTTGTCTCTATACTTGCGGCGCATACCAAGGCTTATTGCTCCGGCTTCAGGCGCGCTGACCGCGCCGGTCCTGGTTCCAATCTCAAGGAAGAATTGATTCACGGTTTCCACGGCATCTCTTGCGGTATCCACTACGGACCCGGGTTTTGCCGTGTCGGGGTTGAATATCCAGATATGTTCCAGAACGGATCTAACTGATTTTATATCGGTTGGCTTCCGCTTCATGATCTCGCTTTCCAGGGAAGCGAAAATCCTTCCGAAATGTTTCATGAAAAGTATCTGCTGCTGAGCGGACTTTCCCCTTGAAATCCTGTCGAACAGTCTGATAGAAATCTTTCTGCCCGGTATATAGCCGGCAACCGATTCCGCAGCTTTCCTGGTGGCTTTCCTGAGCCACATCAGTTTGTATACATTCTTGTCAAGATTCCTTACAGCAGCATTAATAGTCATCTTCCTGCCACCTTCGGATCCTGAGAGTGATCTCTCAAGTGCTGTGAGAATTATATCAGGCTTAAAATCATCATCAGTACCAAGATATCCTATTATCTCTACAAAATCATCTATCATTTGTTCTATTTTTTCCAGACTCTTTTTATCATCACAAAGCAGTATTATATTCAAAAGAACATTTTCAAGCGTTGAAAAAACCCTCTTTCGCCAATACCTGCACACATTCTGACCTGGAGGGCATGACTGATCCAGAAAGTAATCCCTTACTTCTTCAGATATCTCCCCGACTGAAAATTCTTCACTGTCATTTTCCATTATTCTGAACATATCAACGATATCTTTACCCTCAGAGATTTTTCTGAGTTTCTCTATTTCATCGCGGGAGGTCTGACCTGAATAACCGGAAATGACCTCGCTGCATCCATTCTCGATGAACCCCTCTATGAGTTTACGCCCCTCGCGGAGAAGTATCTGGCGATAGAGGGGATTACTGGAAAGCATCTGAAGTGATTCTACCATTTCCTTCATTATTTCAGAGGATGCGTCCCTTATGCTCCGCCATTCTTCCATGAGGCTTGTGGCATTGAATTTTTCATTGAATTCAGCGAATGAAGTATCTTCGCTCAGCTTTCTCGCGAATTCACTTATAAGTTCCGCCTCAAGCCGGTGGGACATCCATGACAGGAACGCGGCTCCTGCGGGTTCGCCATGCTTTGAAGCAACAGAGAGTTCGGAGATCTCGTTGAAGTAAGAGATAAGAGTCTCCGGCTTATCGGCAATAAGCTCGGTTGTTAGCGGTATTGTCTTTCCAAAGAACAGTGCAGCCGTCTTCAGCTGCCATAGAGCTACATCACTGTCCTCCGTCTCCTTTGAAGGAATTATGGTATCGATCATATGCCTCATGAAATTCCCAGTTATTCTTTCTGCTATATCAGGGTGTTCCACAAGGGTATTTACGAACGCCCTAAGCCCGTTAGAAAGGAATTTGCTGAAGATCCTGTGTCCTGTCTTCTCTATCCAGACTGCCTGCTGGGAAAGGATCTCGCAGAGCGTTCTTGAGGAGTAGATGAGATCGTTGGCTTTCTTTTCCTCTATACCTGGAATCCTGAGCAGGTTTTCCATTGTTTTCTTCAGGGCTTTGCTCCTGTCCTCTGCCCTGAACAGCTTTCCAAGGAGCAATGCTTCCTCTTTCCTCAGCTGCTCTATACTCATCTCTCTGTTATAAGTAGAGACAGCAGTTGAGATAAGCTCTTTGAATATCGGATCTTCTGTATCCGTTCCCTGCAGAAGAGGAGCAATCACCTTATCCATGAATCTACCGCGGAGTTCTTCGATATTTATCTTTACCAGAGAGCGCAGGATAACCTGCGCCGAGTCGATGGAATCCTCGGCCAGTGGTGTAAGCCATTCTGTTTGTTCACCATCCAGGAGCCTTTTCCTGTAATTGACATTCAACAGATCAAGGATGCCTACGAATATCTCACTTTTTGAGATGAGGTCGTGAAATTTGACGTTCCTCGTTGAACGGAGCAGAAGTACCAATGTAGGTAGAAATTTGTCGTAGCTGATCTCAACCGTTGCCAGGTAGCTGTTCATGGATTCTATTGACGCTTCAGGGTTCTCATGACCAAGAATCGAGTCCATCAGGCGTCCAACGGAATCAACGATTCGTCTGATCTCTACAGCGTTGGTCTTTCCCTTAAGAAACTGCAGTATTATGGGAATGAAATCAAGGTAAAATTCGGTTTTGCTGCTCTCCAGATAATCGGTTCCGCTTCTTTCGCGTGCAAGTCTGGATATCATAATCACCAGATTATTGTCATCCGTCTCTATTGCTATGGAATATGCTTCGCGGAAACAGTTATAGAAGGCTCTGCCGGCTCCAGCGAACAGGATCATTTCAGCGATAGCTCTGCCGTATTCGAACGATACTCCGCTGTCGGTTACAGGCAGGTCTATGATATCAAAGACTATATTTCTCTCAGCTCTTCTCTTCAGTGCTTCTTTCGCCTGTTCTGAGATACTGTCAAGAACTTCTTCCATTTCCCTTTCCGTAAGGCTGCCTACTATATCGGTTATCACTCCCCTCATCGCGTCTTCCATTAATGAGTTCAGTTCCATCGATTCTTCCAGCTTCCCGAGAAAGCCCGAAAGAGTGCGGATGGCTTCTATCTGAATGGAAAATCCCCTCATTTTCATGTAGAGAGATTCCCCGTTCCTTCCCACCGATCTCCATACCGGTAGGTCATCCTTTGCAAGAAGGTACCATCCTGTCTCAACAGCGAAATCAATAAGGGTTTCGTGCACGATAGGGGGAGCATTCTTCATTATCTCTGTTGCCCGCTGAAGGGCCCGTACGATATTCCCTCCGCCTATCCTCGTCCGCTCAAGCATGAAACCGAATCGTTCAGGCCATTTGATGCCTTTCTGAATCATGTTCTCGGCAAGAGAAAGATCTCCCGGTGTTTCCGCTAGAACGTGAAAAACCTTGTATAACAAAGAGATGAGGTCATCGAATACAAGCCCTGTACGTGGGCCTATCTGATTCCACACCCAGCTGAGATGGAAAAATTCCTGAACCGCCACAACCACGGCATCCGATGGGAGGTTGGTAAGGGCTGCGAACCATTTGACCGCCGAATCTTCCATGACCGGAGGTGGCGATTGCATATTCGACAGGTTTTCAAGAAGTTTATCTACATCGCTATCCTTTATTGTCGTAAGAAGAAATGCAAGGGCATTTCCGGCGGATTTCCATTCCCAGGAAAAAAGAGGGATCGATAGGACCCTGTTCCTTGTTTCCGGGGAAACGATAGATGTATCCAGATTCTTTCCCGGAAGACTGAAACCCTTTCCCACCTCGGGAGGTTTCGCGGAGCGGAGTTGATTTTCTCGGCTCCAGGCTTCGATATTCCTTACTTTTTCCTGAACGTCTATTCCGATTCTCCCTGATCCTCGTTATCATCATCGGGATGTACAATAGCCGCGTCCACCACTCTGTCTTCATCGGGCAGGTTCATCAGCCTGACTCCCATCGTACTTCGTCCCATCTCCCTTATCTGCTCAACAGGAAGTCTTATAATCATTCCAAGTGCGGAGATAAGGATTAATTCATCTTCTTCGGAAACCTGCATTATTGAAATGACCGGGCCGTTTCTATTAATATTAAGGATGTTTATCACTCCGCCGCTTCCCCTGTGGGTAAGCCTGTACTCATCAGACGAGGTCCTTTTGCCGTATCCGCCCTCAGTTACAGTAAGCAGGCTTCCGGGTTTCTCCATGACTACCATGCCAACCAGCCTGTCGATATCATCCACCCTTATTCCTCTTACTCCCCTTGTGTGTCTGCCCGTAGGGCGGACTTCCTTCTCGGAAAACCTGTTGGCTTTACCGCCCGCAAGGGCAAGGAAAATCCGGCTTCTGCCGTCCGTAAGAGCAGCGGAGACCAGCTCAGCGTTGTTATCAAGCTTGATGGCCCATATTCCATTTTTCCGCGGATGACTGTAACTGGAAAGAGCTGTTTTCTTCACCAGACCATTGCTGGTTGCCATAAGTATGAACCTGTCTTCATCGAATTCCTTCACACAGACGTTGGCAACAGGTCTTTCCTCCGGTTCAAGGTCCAGAAGATTGATTATCGCTTTTCCTTTGCTTATGCGGCCTGCTTCAGGTATTCTGTAGACCTTGAGCCAATAGCATCTTCCCTGGTTGGTGAAAAACAGGATATAACTGTGATTCGAAGAAATAAAGATCTGTTCAAGGGCGTCCTCTTCCCTGGTCTTTGCTCCGGTAATACCTTTGCCGCCCCTGTGTTGGATCTTGTACGTATCCGATGAGAGTCTTTTGATATAACCCTCACGTGAAACGGTTATTACCATTTCATCGTCAGGGATCAGATCTTCTATATCTATTTCCCCCGGGGCGTAAGGTACTATTTCCGTTTTACGCTCCCTACCGTATTCCTCGGCAACTGCCGAAAGTTCATCAGCAACGATCTTCATTCTCTTTGGTCTGCTTGCTGCAAATTCTCTGAGTTCTGCCAGAAGGATCTTCAGTTCACTGTATTCTTTCTCCAGCTCATCCCGTTCGAGGCCGGTAAGTCTTCTCAGGCGCATATCAAGTATCGCCTGGGCCTGAATTTCTGAGAACCCGAATCCTTCCTCAAGCGCAGATCTGGCTTCATCGCTGTTATCGGATTCACGTATGACCCTGATGACTTCATCGATTGAATCCTGCGCCTTGAGCAGCCCTTCCACTATATGGGTTCTCGCTTCCGCCTTCGCCAGGTCGAATGTTACCCGTCTCTTAACAACATCGTGCCTGTGCTCTATGTAATGGTCCAGGAAATCGCGAAGTGTTAGCCTGAGTGGCCTTCCGTCACATAGCGCAAGACAGTTAGCTCCGAATGCTTTTGAAAGACTGGTATGCTTGTAAAGCTGGTTAAGGACTACTTCCGAAAGCGCGTCATTCTTCAGAATAATGACTATACGCATACCGTCTCTGTCAGACTCGTCGCGGAGGTCTGCTATGGACACGATCTTTTTCTGTTTTACCAGTTCAGCGATGTTTTCTATTAATCTGGTCTTGTTCACCTGATACGGGATCTCTGTGACTATAATTGCTTCCCTGCCCCTGGGGGCTTCTTCAATACTGACCCTTCCTCGGACCAGGATAGACCCCCTTCCTGTTCTGTAACAGTCCAGTATACCCCTCATACCCATGATGATGCCGCCCGTTGGAAAATCTGGCCCCTTGACTATGCTGAATAGCTCTTCTTCGGTAAGGTCAGGGTTCTCAATTATGCTGCAGCATGCACTGACTATCTCACGAAGATTATGTGGCGGTATGTTTGTAGCCATTCCAACTGCTATACCCGATGAACCGTTAACAAGAAGATTTGGTATTCCTGAGGGAAGTATTGACGGTTCCTTCAGGCGGTCATCGAAGTTGGGAACCATATGCACGGTTTCCTTTTCGATATCGCGAAGCATTTCCGCGCCTATCCTGGACATCCTTGCTTCAGTATATCTGTATGCCGCGGCCGGATCACCATCTATTGACCCGAAGTTGCCCTGTCCATCCACAAGAGGGTGCAGTAGTGAAAAATCCTGTGCCATTCTGACCATTGCATCGTAGACTGCGGAATCTCCATGGGGATGGTATTTTCCGAGAACATCACCGACAACGGTGGCTGATTTTCTGTATGCACGTTTGTAGGTAAGTTTCTGCTCGTACATAGAATACAGAATTCTTCTATGCACCGGCTTAAGGCCGTCTCTTACGTCCGGCAGGGCTCTTGAAACGATTACGCTCATAGAATAATCCATGTAGGAGCGTTTCATTTCCTCTTCTATATCAATGATATCTGATTTTCCGATATGACTGCTGCTCAACTGGTCTTCTTCAACCCTTTCGGTCATACTGAGGTTCTTTCTTGTTTATTCATAATTTTTTCTAGGTATCAATATTAATTACATCAGCTGCGTGCTGCTGTATGAATTCTCGTCTAGGTTGAACATCGTCACCCATGAGGACTGAAAAAATGTGACTTGCTTCCATTACGTTCTCAAGTCTTATCTTCAGAAGAACCCGCTTTTCGGGATCCATCGTTGTTGCCCACAACTGGTCCGGGTTCATTTCTCCGAGTCCTTTGTACCTCTGCATTGAAATACCGGAATTGCCAAATTCCTCTACAATTTTTGCTCTCTCATTTTCATTGTAGGCATATCTTTTCGTGGCACCCTTCTTTATCAGGTACAGCGGTGGTTGAGCAATGTAGACATATCCATTTTCTATCAGTTCAATCATATGCCTGTAAAAGAATGTAAGCAGCAGGGTTCTTATATGGGATCCGTCAACGTCAGCGTCTGTCATGATTATGATTTTATGGTACCTGATGTTGCTTATATCGAAATCCTCTTCAACACCCGTTCCTACGGCCGTGATAATAGTTCTTATTTCGTTGTTCTTCAGAACTCTCGCAAGGTGTGCTTTCTCTACATTGATAATCTTCCCCCTTAGAGGAAGTATGGCCTGAAAGTGCCTGTTACGGCCCTGTTTTGCTGAACCCCCGGCTGAATTGCCCTCTACTATGAAAAGCTCTGCCTCCTCCGGGTTGGAAACGGAGCAATCGGCAAGCTTACCCGGAAGGGCTGCGGTTTCAAGTGCTGATTTTCTTCTGGTAAGTTCCCTTGCCTTCTTTGCAGCCTGTCGTGAGCTGTGATTAAGCAGGCATTTCTGAACAATATTTCTTGCGATCGATGGGTTCTCTTCGAGGAAAGTTGTTATTCCCCTGCTTACATGTGAAAGTACAGCTCCCTGAACATTTCTGTTTCCAAGCCTGGTTTTTGTCTGGCCTTCGAACTGAGGATCGGGAATTTTTACGCTTATTACGGCTGCCAAGCCCTCTCTTACGTCGCTTCCTGAGAAAGTATCATCCTTGCTGTTGAACATGTTATTGGACGAGGCATATTCATTCAGTGTCCTTGTGAGAGCCGATTTCATTCCAGAAAGGTGTGTACCACCATCAATTGTATTGATGTTGTTAACAAAAGAAAAAATGTCTTCCTGGAATGCTTTATTGTATTGCAGAGCGAAATCAATAATAAAAAGGCCTTCTCCATCAAGTTCGAACTCTCCGCATATTCTCACGGGATCATGAAGTGTGGTATGAGCTTCGTTTATATAAGAAACAAAAGAGCTCAAGCCTCCTTCGAAGCAGTACTCTTCCTGCCTTTCTTCGTTCACTCGTCTCTTGTCAGTAATGTTCAGTTTCAACCCGTTGTTGAGATACGCGAGTTCACGCAGTCTGCCGGAAAGCGTTTCAAAGTTAAGCACTGATGTTTCGAAGATTCGTTCATAATCAGGCATGAATCTAATTCTTGTTCCAGTAAGATCCGTTCTGCCGCTCTTTTCCTGGGGCCCTTCCGGATCACCGCGCCGGAAACTTTGTCTGTAAACACTACCGCCCTTATGAACCTCAACAGTCAGCCATTCAGACAAAGCGTTGACCACGCTCACTCCAACACCGTGGAGTCCTCCCGATGTCTTGTAAACGGTATTATCGAATTTCCCTCCCGAATGCAGTGTGGTCATGACCACTTCA
>DAOWFD010000262.1 GCA_030638185.1 Candidatus Aegiribacteria sp. | reverse complement strand
TTGATCTGGTGGATGCACCCGCAGACGGTCTGGATACTGAGCAGACAGTTGACAGGATCAACAGTTTCGATCCCGGACTGGTGATAGTGGAGACTTCCACTCCTTCCATTGAATCCGACGTACGTTTCGCGGACACCATCGCGATGGCAGGACGATTCGTCGCACTGGTAGGAACACACCCGTCCGCGCTTCCGGATGATACACTTAAGATGGGTAACAGGTTCTCATGTATTGTTGTAGGTGAATACGAGAATCCCCTCACAGGACTGGCGGAGGCGATCGATAACGGAAATGAGCCAGCCGGGGTTAGGGGGCTCTATCTAAGACAGGCGAATGGTGAAGCCGTGTTTACAGGTGATGGGGAAAGAGTGAGGGATCTTGATTCCCTGCCGTATGTCAGCAGTATCTACTCGAAGCACCTTGATATATACAGGTATAACAATCCCAATGCCCTCTACCCCCAGGTAATGATCATGGGGGGCAGAGGCTGTCCACATGGCTGCACCTTCTGTGTGTTCCCCCAGACTCTGCAGGGAAAAAAGTTCAGGAGAAGATCGGTTGAGAATATAACGGGGGAAATGCTCTGGGTTCAGAACAACATGCCTGAGGTACGGGCGGTCTTTTTCGAGGATGATACCATATCCGTTGACAGAGGGCGTCTCAGGGAACTTGCCGAATCGTTTACCAGAAACGGAGTATCTGTCTCATGGACATCCAACATGAGGGCGGATGTTGACCACGAGACCCTCAGGCTCTGCAGGAAGGCCGGGCTGCGTACGGTATGTGTAGGTTTTGAAAGCGGCAGCAACAGGATGCTCACTAATATGCGCAAGGGTATCACGGTTGAGATGTCTCTGGAATTCGCTGAAAACGCCAGGAAAGCGGGAATACTGATTCACGGGTGTTTCATGGTGGGCACTCAGGGTGAGGACAGGGAGACCATGCGTGAAACACTTGAACTTGCGCTTAAAATCAACCCTGATACGGCTCAGTTCTATCCCATGATGGTCTATCCGGGCACTGAAGCGTATAGACAGGCCCTTGAATCGAATAATCTGATAGCTGAAAGCTGGAGAGACTGGCTGACCGAAGAGGGGCTGCACAGCTGTGTAATAAGAACCGAGAAGCTATCTTCAGAAGAACTGGTGGACTTCTGTGATTACGCAAGGCGCAGGTTTTATCTGAGACCACTGTACATCATCAGGAAACTCCTCAGGAGCCTTCTTGACGGAGATGAACGGAGAAGGACATTCCGGGCGTTCTCGACTTTTAAGAAATACCTTTTCAGGAATTCAAGGAGGAAATGAAGATCATTCCTTCGAAAACTGTCAGCGTGATCGTGCCGGCGTACAATGATACCGTTGATCTTGAGAGATGTCTTGAAGCTCTCAACGTACAGACCGCACGGGACAGCCTGGAAATCGTGATCTCACTTGATGGGGGTGATCACCTTCCGGAGAGGATTGCAGCGATGGCTGACAGAGTAGTTGAAGGCAGGCACTCAGGTCCTGCAGCAGCAAGGAACAGGGGATGGAAGGCCTCTACCGGAGACCTGGTGCTCTTCACCGATTCCGATTGTATACCATATCCGGACTGGGCTGAGCAGATGGTCAGGGTTCTTAACAGAGGGGCTGACGCTGTTAAGGGTGTCTATTCAGGGGGGGGCGATAGAATCATCCAGAGGCTGGCACAGATAGAGTTCGATGAACGGTATAAGCTGCTTTCAAACTACGAAACCATAGATATGATAGATACCTATTCCGCAGGATACAGACGCTGTGTCCTGGAGAGAACGGGAGGGTTCGATGAATCCTTTCCGTTCCCTGATCATGAAGATGTGGACCTTTCGTACAGAATGGCAGAAGAAGGATACATGCTTCGTTTCGCACCTGAAGCGAAAGTGTCTCACAGGCACCGGGAGAGCTGGAGGGCATACTTCCGTACGAAGTTCTCAAGGGGTAGATGGAGGATGAAGATCGTCAGAAGGTATCCCCTCAAAGCAGGGGCTGATACCTATACTCCTTTATGTATGAAAATTCAGATTATCCTGTGCCCCCTTCTGTTACCTGCGTTACTGATGTTATTTGCTGCCCCACTATACCTTGCTTTGTGGGGGTGGCTCTTCACAATGTCCACGATACCGCTTGTTCTGACTGCATTCAGGAGTGACAGTACCCTTGTGCTTATAGTTCCATTTTTTGCATTCTGGAGAGGCTGCGCTCTGTTCTCAGGTCTGTGCAGGGGTATATTTACCTCAAAAGAGGTGGATGA
>DAOWFD010000011.1 GCA_030638185.1 Candidatus Aegiribacteria sp. | reverse complement strand
GCTCGACAGAGCGCTGGCCCGGTTCTGTTCAAAACCTCTTGATGACCTCGACAGTGAAGTTCTCGCTGCCCTGAGGATGGGAGCCGCACAGCTGATCATCCTTGGCACACCTCCGCATGCGGCCGTTTCGACCAGTGTAGATGCCCTTCCCGGGCACAGGGCATCAGGCCTTGCCAATGCGGTCCTTCGAAGGCTGGCGGAGGAGGGAGAGCCGGATATGGACAGAGCTCCTCTGCATGAGATCTGGTCCCACCCTTCGTCACTCACCGCAAGATGGATTTCAAGGTTTGGAAGAGAAAAGACCGAGAAACTCATGAAATGGAACAACAGTGTGCCGGATATCGGAGGCTGCCTTCCTGGCCAGGAAGACGATCTGGAAAAGGGGTTGTACCTTGATGATTACAGGATCTTTGAGAGAACCGGAAAGAATCCTCTTCATTCAGTAACCGAAAACGTTTACATTCAGGATGAGGCAGCTGCAGTTACGGGCCGAGCTGCCGCGGAGCTTGCCGCCGGGGGGTCCGTACTCGAGATAGGAGCAGCCCCGGGAGGTAAGACACACCATCTTCAGGCGACTGCGGATTTCGTTATATCTGCTGATTCATCCTTCTTAAGGATGCGCAGATGGCAGGAGAACAGTGCAAGACTCCGGTGGCATGACAGCATTCCGGTTGTTGCCGACGGAAGAATGCCGCCATTCAGAGGCGGTTTTGACATGGTTTTCATTGATTCCCCCTGCACGAATACCGGAGTTTACAGAAGGCGCTGCGATGCCAGGTGGAAATGGTCGGATGAATATCTTGAGAATTTCGTTGTTCTGCAGATGGAACTTCTTCAAAATGCATGTGAACTTGTTGTGCCTGGTGGTATTCTGATATACTCAACGTGCAGTCTGGAGGAGGAGGAAGACCGTCTGCAGGTTGAAATGTTCGAAAGAAGCAAGGATAATTTCCACCGGATCTGCCTTCCCGGACCCGGTGAGCTTGTCAGGGATGGTATGATTTGCATATTTCCCTTTGACCACCAAGTAGACGGTATGTTTGCTGCAGCCTGGAGGAGGGATCAGTGAAATCAGCTGTAAGATATATTATTCTGGCCGTATCCGCCGCGATACTTGCATTTATTACGGGTACGATTCTGGCACCCTCCATTTTTAGAACCCCCCGATTCATCTCATCAATCGGAGCAGCTTCAGCGCCTGTAACGGTTCCCGATGTAACCGGTCTTTCAAGACAGGACGCCCAGCGTGAGATAGAATCGGTGAACCTGGTCCTTGCCGGGCAATGGTCAGAATACGGCCCCTTGGAAACCATGGGAAGTGTAATACGACAAGACCCGCCTCCCGGAGCTATGACTCCGAGGGGGGCTCCGATAAGCATTTTCTGGAATATCGGCCCGCTTTACAGACCTTATTATCCCGATTCACTGCTGGGTCTATTCGCTGTCGAAGCTGAGGAGGAAATCGCCGACTGGCAGCTGTATTCCATCGGAAGAAGCTGGGTTCCCCATCCCTCCGTTCCGGAGGGAATGGTTATAGGTGTCTGTCCGAGGCAGTATGATAGCCTCTCGGTTACAACACCTGTAAGACTTCTTGTATCAACAGGATGGGATGGTATTCCCCGATTCGTAGGACTTTCTGTTACCGATGCCCGAGACATTGCGGAGAACAGCAATCTCATCCCGGTGATTGAGGAAAGGGTAACCGGTGATATTCTGCAGGACGGAATGGTCATCGAACAGATGATACCCGCAGGTTCGCGGTATACTCCGGGTGATTCAATAAAGCTTGTGGTTGGAAAAACAGACAACGAATGGGGGAACTGGTAATGGGGAAAGTCATTATAGCCCCTTCAGTTCTGGGGTGTGATCAGGGAAATCTCGCGGAGGAAGCCCTTGCCCTTCAGATTGCCGGAGCTGACATGATTCACCTTGATGTGATGGATGGAGTGTTTGTACCGGTACTTACCGTAGGTGCCGGTATTGCGGCCTCAATTGTAGGGCGTGTTGATATACCGGTTGATGCGCACCTTATGGTTCAGAAACCCGCCAATCTGATAAAAGCCTTTGCGGATGCGGGATGCAGTTACATTACAGTGCATGCTGAGGTCACTTCGCATCTTGACAGACTACTTCAGCAGATCAGAACTGCAGGTTCAAGGGCGGGTGTAGCGGTGAACCCTTCAACACCCGTTGATTTCCTCAGATGGGTTGCGCCTGCCGTGGACCTTGTCCTTATCATGACAGTCAACCCCGGCTATGGGGGGCAGAAGCATCTGGAATACATACATGACAAGATACCTGAAGCAAGACGTATCCTTGATAGCTACGGTGGAAACGGAGCGCTGATAGCGGTGGACGGCGGAGTCAGCGAAACCAATGCGGAGCAGCTCAGATCCGCTGGAGCTGATATCCTGGTTTCAGGCTCTTTCATAACGGGTTCTCGCGATCCGGCTGCTGCCATGGAAAAACTAAGATGAAACGGCTTACAGTCATTGCACTGACTCTTGTGCTTTCGTACGCCGGATGCGCCCGTGTAAGTACACAGCTGATCGATCAGGAAGAAATAGACAGGATAAGGGAAGAACTGAATGTCCAGGCCTGTATGACCAGAATTGATTCCCTCGGTTTTGAGATTGACAGCATTCTATACTATGCAGGTATTGCCGAAGATGACAGACCGCTTGCGGAATTACTTCCGGATTCGCTGCCTGTATGTCCCGTTTCAGGTCTGGAATACATCATCGAAGAAACCGGATCAGAAGTCACTATTACCTGCCCATCAGGGCACGGATCGCTAAAAGTAGAAAAATAGGTTAACCTGTTAAGTGAATTTTGCGGGTTAGCAGTTGTGCTTGTACTATTCCGCTTTTTAGTGTATAGTTGCATGCTCTGTGGATTGCTGTATAAAGCGGAGCAGTGAAAACGGTTAAGGAATTGTGGAGGAACAATTTGTTCGAAAATCTGACAGGCAGGCTCTCCGATGTTTTCAGGAAACTGACAAGCAGGGGAGTGCTTACGGAATCCGATGTTAAGCAGGCCATGAGGCAGGTGCGTCGCGCTCTGCTTGAAGCCGATGTTAACTTCAGGGTTGCCAGGCAGTTTGTCAGTGACATAAGTTATAAAGCTACCGGCGAAAATGTCCTGAAGAGTCTAGCCCCGGGGAAACAGGTCATCAAGATTGTCAACGATGAGATCGTTGAACTTCTGGGTACCGAGAGATCGCCCCTTCAGCTGTCCGGTAAACCTCCTCTGGTTTATCTCCTGATCGGTCTTCAGGGCTCGGGCAAGACCACAGCGGCAGCCAGGCTCGCCTGGTGGCTTGCGGAGAAGAAGGGCAAGAGGGTTCTTCTTGCAGCCTGTGACCTTCAGAGACCTGCAGCCATTGACCAACTTGAGAAAATAGCATCTGATGCCGGTGCAGGATTTTTCTGCCGCAGAGATACAAAGGATCCAGTAGAGGTTCTGAAGGGAGCCATCAACAAGGCGCGACTCAAGAGCTTTGATATAGTAATATGCGATACCGCCGGTCGGCTTCATGTGGATGATGACCTTATGAGGGAACTTGAAAGTGTAAGCAGGGCTGCTCAGGCGTCCGAAACTCTTCTTGTTCTCGACGGGCTTTCCGGTCAGGATGCAGTGAACGTTGCGATGGAATTCCAGGAGAGGATCGGATTTACCGGTTCGATTATTACGAAGATGGATGGTGATTCGAGGGGCGGCGTTGCGCTTTCATTCAGGGCTGTAACCGGCAAACCGATAAAATTTCTTGGAACAGGTGAAGGTGTCGATGGTCTAGAGCCGATGGACCCGGAACGGCTTGCCGGAAGAATTCTTGGAATGGGCGATGTTGTAGGGCTGGTTGAGAAGGCTCAGGAAGCGTACGATATCAAGGAAGCACAGAAGCTGGAGAAAAAACTGATATCCAACTCCTTTACACTGGAGGATTTTGCGAGAGAACTGAAACGCATCCGGAAGATGGGATCTCTCAATGATCTCCTGGGAATGCTTCCGAAGAACATGAGACCTTCTGTAATCGATATTGACGAGTCCCAGTTTACCAGGATGTCGGCCATAATAAGTTCAATGACAGTCAGGGAAAGACACCACCCTGAAATTATAAATGGAAGCAGGAGAAAGAGAATATCAATGGGCAGCGGCACAAACGTAAGCGATGTGAACAGACTGCTGCGGGAATTCAGATCAATGAAAAAAATGATGAAACGGATGAGACCGGGAAAGGGAATAGGAATTCCCGGAATATTCCGCTGATATGGAGGTTAAGTTTGGTAATAATCCGTCTAAAAAGAATGGGAAGCAAGGGAGTGCCTTCCTTCAGAATTGTAGCCGCCGACAGTCGAAAAGCTCCCAGCGGCAGGTTTCTGGATAGCTTCGGTTACTATGACCCCCTTCGCAAACCTTTTGAAGTGAAAGTCGATGAAGTGAGAGTTTTCCACTGGCTTGGCAAAGGGGCTCAGGTATCTGATACAGTGAGAAATCTTCTTAAGAAAACCGGAACCTGGAAGAAGTGGCATAAGCTGTCTTCCGGTGATGAGGAAGTTAAACCGGAAGTAGTTTTCATAAAAGGTGAAAACAGAACTTCGTAATCTCCTAGTGCGTTTGCAGGCTGAACTGACATCTAAACTGGAGGGTCCTCATGAAAGAGCTTGTTGAACTTATGGCCAAAACACTTGTTGCAGATCCTGAAGCTGTTTCTGTTGAAGAAACAATCGAGGAGGATGTTACCATCTACGAATTGAAGGTAGCCGAGAGCGATCTGGGCAGGGTTATAGGCCGCGAAGGTAAAATCGCAAAGGCCATGCGGCTTATTATCAGATCAGCTGCTGCCCGTCTTGAGAAGAAGGCTACAGTAAGAATTATTGACTGATTCCAATAGCTCAGTCCCCGATGGTATCGTATATCTCGGGTACGTAGAAAAGACACATGGGCTGAAGGGCGGGTTGAGAGTCCGGCTTTTCCAGGGATATGGAACTCCTGATGTTCCGGTGGGAACGGTGATTCTGCTCAACGGGAGCAGACATCTTACAGTAAAACGATGCACCTATGGAGGAGACTCAAGGTTCAATCTCACCTTCAGGGAGATATGTAGCAGGGATGATGCCGAGGAATTAAGAAACGGCTCGATCTACATATCCAGGGATGAAGCTGACGCGAAGCTGGGATTCATACCTCTTTACAATTTTGCAGGGTTGGAGATCATATCCCGCGGATGCCGCATGAGGATAGTTGATGTTGAACCTGCCGGGGTGAATCCAATGCTTCTTGTGGAGAATAATGAAAACAGGTTTCATGTTCCCGTTATTCTGGTTATGAACGAAGGATCGATAGACTGGAAGAAAAAAGTGATTGAGCTTGACCTTCCTGAAGGACTGGAAGAGCTTCAGTTGTGATAGGAGCTGCAAATGCAGGCAGCCGTAGCTACACTGTTCCCGGACCTGTTTTCTCCATTCATGGAATGCGGGATTGTCGGAAGGGCTGTTGAGAAAGGTCTGGTAGATCTTTCTATCCTCGATATCAGAAATAAGGCGGTTGACGACAGAGGTTCGGTTGATGATTACCAGTTCGGTGGCGGCGCAGGTATGCTTATCAGGCCGGAACCGCTGTTTGAGACATTCGAGCGAATCCCCTGGAGGGACAATGCGAGGGTCATCTTCATGACACCCCAGGGGAGAAAACTGGATCATGAACTGGCATGTGATCTTGCAGAGTCCTGCAGGATGATAATATTCTGCGGCAGGTATGGTGGAATTGATCAAAGGTTCAGGGATACTGCCGTGACCGACGAGATAAGTGTGGGTGATGCGGTGGTATCAGGTGGTGAGATACCGGCCATGTTCCTTCTGGAAGCGGTATTCAGATGGCTCCCCGGGGTTCTGGGAAGGATGGAATCAGCTCAATCGGATTCATATGCTACCGGATTGCTGGACTATCCGAGGTATACAAGGCCTGCTGATTACAGAGGTATGAAGGTCCCGGAGGTTATTGTTTCGGGAAACCATGCGGAGATAGAGGACTTTCGATTCAGAAAAGCACTGGAGCTGACAAGGAGAAAACGTCCGGATCTGATCGATTCGGAAAGTGAAGAGAATTTAAAGGAACGATTTATCCGCTCACTGCGGCTGGCGGATAGACAGAAGGAGCAGAAGAATGGATGACATTGTCAGAAGCATTGAATCCTCGCAGATCAGGGATGATTATCCCGATTTCAGATCAGGGGACACGGTGAAGGTTCACTTTCAGGTTAAGGAAGGCGACAAGACCAGAGTACAGATCTTCCAGGGAGTGGTCATCTCCCGCAGGGGAGGCGGAACTTCCGAGACGTTCACCGTAAGGAAAATCTCAGGCGGCATAAGCATTGAGAGGGTATTCCCGCTCAATTCACCTCTCATCGAGAAGATTGAAGTAACCAGAGCAGGGAAGGTCCGCAGGGCCAAGCTCTTCTACCTTCGCGGCAAGACAGGTAAGGCCGCAAGGATCAAAGAGAAGAAGACATTCGGCGCCAGGAAATAACACTACGGAAACTAAACTCCATCTATTCGATGAGAATTACAGGCCGAGATATCCAATACTCGCAGGTATAGATGAGGCAGGGAGAGGTCCCCTTGCCGGCCCACTTGTAGCGGCAGCGGTAATGCTTCCCATGGAGACTGTTCTACGGGAGGTCAACGACAGCAAGAAACTTTCCGACAGTAAGCGCAGGCAGCTCTTCCCGGTGATAATTGAAGAATCGGAATGCTTTTCAACAGGTATCGTTGAATTTTCCGAGATCGACAGTTCTGGTATGGTTGAAGCTGTGCGCCTTTCCTTTACGCGAGCTGCCGGAGCATTGAGTATTCCTGTGGATCTCTTTCTCATTGACGGCCTTCCGGTAGAAAATCTGAACATTCCGGCAGAATTCATTGTGAAAGGTGATTCCAGGAGCCTTTCGATCGCCGCTGCCAGTATAATCGCAAAGGTCACGAGAGACGATATCATGATAGAGGCCGACCGGAAGTATCCCGGTTACGGTTTCGCTTCCAATAAGGGTTACGGGACGAGAGACCATATTGAAGCTATCAGGAAACTTGGTCCTTCCCCGATTCACAGGATGTCCTTCGCTCCCATGAAGAATGATATGCAGCTGAGGTTCCGATTTGAGTGAGATCTCCAGGGAAGCTGAATCTTTCGTATGCCTGTGGCTTGAGAAGAGGGGATGGAATGTGGAGGCCAGGAATTTCAGAACGCGCAGGTCAGAGATCGATATAATTGCAAGAAAAGAAGATGTACTCTCCTTCGTTGAAGTCAAATTCGCTTCCGACAGTTCTGCTACGATTGCACTTGATAAGATAGATTCAGAGAAGCAGGCAAGAATTGTACATGCCGCTTCGGCTTACCTCTCAAAGAAGCCTCCTTCAGGCCAGATACGGTTTGATGTAGCAGTCATCAGAGGCTCATCCATGAACCTCCGAATGGACACTTATCTGGAGGATGCCTTCCGCCCTGACCTGATGTAGCCTGCAGTCTTCTACTCCCGGCTTTATAGCATATGCAACAAAATACCCAGATTGTGTCTGAAATAGATACACAGAGTTGTTGCTGCTATCTTGTCAGGTTTGAAGCAATATCAGAAAACCTGCAAGGGCAGCAGCGGTTACAATGATTCCTGCAGCAACATAAACGATGACCCTGGATTCCTGACAAAGGCAATGGATATTGTGGCGAAAACCGTTGAATCGCCGGATGAGAGAACTCCTGTCGTCGATATCATCCTGCAACAGATTCGTGTAGTGAATGACTGTTTTTCCCAGCATTGTCTGATCCTCCCACTATTTAAACACCGAAGAGGATGATTTGGTTTCATTTTCTCGGTAAATTAAATCTCCCCCCTTGTCACGGGTTCGAATTGGAAGAACATTATACTGTTATTAAGACTATGCGGGGAGTATTCCGGTAACCGGTATTCCTACCGCGAAAGTCCTTTCCAATTCAGTTATAGATACAGTCCTATCAACGGAAGGATGGTGAGATGAGAATCATTGCACTCGGCCCACTTGCTCTTTTTGTATTCCTGCTACCCCTGCAGGCTGCTGAGATGGTCGATTCCATTGAGGATATAGACTCCTGGGTGGAGAGGGTTTCAGGAAGAGTCTACGACTGGGAGCTTATACTTGTAGAACGGATCATGACCTATACCCACGGGACGATTCCCGGTATAGGTCAGCCCTCGAACGAGATCATCGGGTGGTTTCAACAGGAGAACACCGAGGACTTCTTTGACGAGTATCCCCTGTTCATCGGGAATACCTATACCTATGCAGGTATCACCGCCTGCGAGGAATACTACTATCTGCCAGGAGGCGAACTGGTTTACTGCTCCTCGATGTGGGATAATGGGCACGGAGAGGAATGTACTTACTCTGATGTATTCTACTTCCTTGACGGAGAACCGGTTCTTTTCATCGAGAAGAACGAAGAACCTGTAATCACAATGGACATGGAACTTCTTAATATGGCTGAGAGAAGGAAGGTCCAGTCAGAGCGTCTTCTCTGGATGTTTGATGAGTTATTCGTCCCTGAACCGTGTATCTTTCAGGAGAAATGATATTAGGAGAGGGATGTGATGTGGTTGCGTGCAAAGGCTGTGAATCCAGAGATTGGATTGTGATCACAGCATCTTCAACAGAACGGATGCTCCGCCATGGTGGTAACCTCGGAGTGGTTCACGGAGAACATCGATAATAAGTTATCACCAATACCCCGAAGGACAATCTCCGTATTGTAAACTGTTCGAAGCTTGTGGAGATTGCCCAGACCCTGATGTGTGTCTTGAGGGTTTGAGTCGGGATCAAGGCTCAGCTCTTGGACATCAAGTAGAAATCCTGTCTGGTGTCGAGAGAACCGCAGGGCTCGTGCTCGAGGACCTGTAATTCTCCGGCGAGGAAATTCTTTACGTAGTCCGTTGGATGGTAGGCTCCGCAGTAATTGCTGCCTGAACTCTCCGGTTCCAGTACGACCATCTGCCCCTGGTCGAATCTGTCTTGCTCTTCCGCATTCAGCTCAACCTTCCAGTTCTCGCCCTTGACCGTTATCAGCAGGAGTCCGTCTGGCCGGAGAACCCGTGTGAGTTCCCGGACCCACCACTTCTGCAGATCCTCACTGAGATGAGTGAATACGGAGATGGCGTAAACGAGATCGAATTCCTCGTCTTCGAACGGCAGACT
>DAOWFD010000065.1 GCA_030638185.1 Candidatus Aegiribacteria sp. | reverse complement strand
TCCCGCTCTTAGTATGAAACTCTTCAGACGGTAGATCGTGTGGTACATTATTCCCCTGAATGTCGGGAGATGATACGGGGGCAGCTCCATTACAAAGGTTGATGTCTCTCCCTGAAGGATCGTTTTCTTGAAGAGAAGCCCCGTTCCCACGGCCAGAAGGATTCCCACCATGTACAGACTGAAGAGTACAGGGCCTCCCTGTCTCGGGAAGAATGCCGCTACGAAAAGAGTGTAGACAGGTAATCTGGCTCCACACGACATGAATGGATTCATCATTATCGCGAGAATCCTGTCTCTGTTGTTTTCGAGTGTACGTGTTGCCATTATCGCCGGAACATTACACCCGAATCCCACAAGCATTGGAATGAACGCTTTACCCGGAAGACCTATCATTCTGAGAAACCGATCCATTACGAATGCGGCTCGCGCCATGTAGCCTGAATCCTCAAGGAGAGAAAGGCAGAAGAAGATCAGGAAGATGGGGGGTATGAAGGTCGCGACTGTCTGAATGCCACCGCCTATGCCGTCCGACAGGAAAGTAACCAGGATTTCCGGTAATCTGAGCATCTCAAGGAGAACCCTGAATCCATCCACGAAAACAGTTCCCGTTAAACCGTCGAAGAAATCGATGAAAGGAGCGCCGACATGTATCGTTATAACGAATATCATGTACATAACTCCAAGAAAGATAGGTATTCCGAGAATCCTGTTCAGAATCACCATATCGATTCTATCGGATATATTTCTTCGAACTTCACTGCTTCGATGCACTACATCCTTTGTAAGGCCGTGAATGAAACCGTATCTTCCATCAGCCATGATGATATCCATCTCATCACCGACATGCTTCTCAACCCGTTCTATTTCGGATTTCAGAGATTCACAGGGAACCGAATCACCACATAATTCAATTGCGTACTCATCGTCTTCAAGCAACTTCAAAGCGAGCCATCTGGGATCTACATCGTTTTTTTCAGAAATCTGTTGCACTCTGTTCTGAATGAGCTGTATTGCTTTTTCAAGTACGGAATCGTAAGCAACCTTCGTTTCCGGGATCGAGCGGTTCACACTTTCCTTATTGATGGCATCCTTGAGTTCATCAATTCCCTTGTTTCTGGAAGCGACGACAGGAATAACAGGGCAGTCAAGATGCCTGGAGAGATGTTCGATCTCGATCTTGATTTTACGTTTTGCTGCCAGATCCGTCATATTGAGTGCCACAACCATTGGAACCTTCATCTCAAGCAGCTGTGTTGTAAGGAAGAGATTACGTTCCAGATTGGTTGCATCCAGAATATTCACGATAAGGTCCGGATGTTCTGTGAGAATATACTTTCGTGCAATTGATTCATCTATTGAGAATGCGGTAAAGGAATAGATACCGGGCAGGTCAGTTACGTTGACTTCCACGTTATCATGCTTATAGCTGCCTTCAATTCGATCCACAGTTACACCGGGCCAGTTGCCGACTCTCTGACGGGAACCGGTCAAAGCATTCAGAAGCGTTGTTTTACCGACATTCGGATTACCGGCGATCGCAATTCTAATGTTTCTCATTCTATCTCCATGTATTCAGTCTGCAGTGTCGATGATAAGAACGTCAGCCTCGCTTTTTCTCAGTGTGAGCTTCTGACCGTTCAGTTCTATTTCAACAGGATCTCCCATGGGTGCCTTCCTGAGAAGTCTGAGCCGGCAGCCTTTCACGAGTCCCATTCTCAGCAGTTTCTGACGGTATGCTTTGCTGCCCTGTTCATATCCTATGATCTTCGCTTCGGAACCGATTTCAAGATTGCCAATCTTCATGAGACTTCCTTAAGTGTTAAATCAGAATATTTAGGCACATCTAAATACTGTACTAAAAAAAATGATCACTCAAGCTGCAAAAATATCTTATTCGCCATTCCATATCCTATCATCAATCGTGTGTTACCGGTTCTGATGAGAATCATTCCATTACTTCCGGTTGACTGGAGCACCTCTATTTCACTTCCTATATGCAATCCCATTCCACTGAACCGCTCCCGGAATCCCCTGCCGCCCCTTACGGCGATTATCCTTGCCCTCTGACCGGGGCGCAGTTCACTCAATCTAACAAAATGGCTGCCTGCTCTACTTCTTCGACCGTGCATCCTGTTCCGTTTTCTCTTTGCGAACCTCACATGGATCATTCTCATCGGGTTTTGGATTGTGCATGAATCCGAATCCTTCAACCCATCTTTTTCCACCATACTTACATTGTCTTTCGAAATCGAGATACTGGACAAATCTCTCAGCAACCTCATCCGGGATGATATGCTCTATGCTGCATGCGCATTTGTTGGCGGTATCACTGTCTATTGCAAGTACGGAAGTAAAGAAGTCACGGAATACTTCATGCTTCCATGCTATTTGTTTTGCGATCTTCCTGCCTTTGGGCGTCAATGTGATGATATCGTAAGGAGCATGATTAACAAGACCGCGCTTTACCAGGATCTGAAGGGCATTAGTAACTGAAGAATTAGCAACATTCAATTTCTTCGCGATATCGGTAGCTTTTGCCGCGCTCTTAACAATAATCACATTATAGATAGCCTCAAGGTAATCCTCAAGACTGGAACTGAGCTCCATGTGAATACAAAACCTTTCAAATTAGCTTATTGTAATAACTTTAGCCTGAACTAATTTACTTAATTGATGGAAGATGTCAAGCTGCTGGTGATTTCATTCTTCATAGAATCCTCCCGAGTGGTGTACACAGCATCATGCAGGGCATCATCCAGAGAAGTGAAACACTACCAGTTGACGAAAACAGCTTTATTTCTTTGTTCATCGGGAAAAATCTCTGTCATTTTCAGGGATCTCCAGCATGTAGACCTTCTGGTAACCATGGGTCGGATTCTCTGAATAAGCAAGCACTCCCCCATGTTGGATTATTACGTTCCAGTATTTCCCTTCTCCGGGTTCTACAGGAAGTGTAATCGTTCTAAGTAGTGCTCCCGAGTTGCTGTAGACATCGAAGGTTGGAATCTGCTCAGCGCCCCTCCGAACCCAGATATTGCCATCACAATCGATCCGTCATGAAGAATGGTGAGTCCCTCTATGGAACCAAACATGTAGAGACTGTCTCCGATCTCCACACCAATTGAATCAACCATTATCAGTTCACCGGGTGGCATCTGAGGTTCAGGAGTGGTTACCTGCTCCGTCTCCCCTCCACAGGATATCATGAGAATGGTTGTGAAAAGAAGCACTATTGTTAATCGTTTCATCGTCATCTCCCATTCTTTCAAGAATTGTATCAATATCAGAAGATGTTACAGGAAATGGAACTGTCAACCGATTCTTCCGTGTTTTACATCATTTAATGCTTGACATGACACTGGTGTCCCATTGAAGTAAGAGTAGAATCCTCCAGAGTGGTGTACGATTTCATTGTCCCTTTTTTAGTATTTCACAGCATCTGGAACCGGCAGCCTTCGTGATTCAGAATCTCAGTGTTTTTTCACCCACCTGAAGATCGGAAATTGCTTCTTGAAGCCTATCTTCTCGTAGTACTTGAGTCCGGCGTCCATGTGGGCAACCAGAGCTCCCCGGTCTCTCAATCTGCGCAAACCTTCCATCACAACCTCCCGGCCCATACCCAGTTGGATGGCGCCCACCGGCTCCAGTGTACCTATTCTGTTGTAGGAGTCGAACCAGGCGATGGTGCATGCAACCCACTTGCCATCCGGCCTTTCTACAACGATGTCGAGTTCCTTGTGATAATCCGGAGCCTTCTGCAGTTCCTGGTAAGAGTAGAGGATTGGCCAGTCATCGGGATCAGGATGATTGAAGGAAAGTCCCCCCACCTCCCTGAGTTTTTCCAGGTCATTGTTCTCTTCCCTTGATACGAACCTGTAGCCATCCGGCAGATCCGGCTCGGGGATTTTCCCCAGATCAAAGAGCATATAGTTTATGCAGGATTTCTCGTCCCTGACAAATCCCCGTTCCTTTGCCGCTTCCTGTAAAGACATATCCGGCTCACCCACGAATATCCGGGTCGTACCCTTGCCGACAAATGTCTGTTCCGCATAGGCAAGCATTTCCGGTAGAATGTGCTCGTAATCAGGATGACGCTGCAGGAACGCCTGGCCGAACGCGGGATGCCAGGGCGCGTACTCGTCCGGGCAGACAACGCCTGCAATATCGCCTGACTCGTTCTCCCAGATTCCAATTGAATTCTCCCAGAACCTGATGGCCTTTCTGCTGCTCTTACCGCTGGTATCCGGATGCTTCTCTGCTTTGGCTCCCAGGCCACGGGCGCCTATCATGGGTGCGACAAGATATCTGGCGTAGTTCCACCGAACCAGTGCCCAATTGACCGGATGCTCAAATGCCGTGTAATTGGCAACAAGAAAATCCCTGACCCTCAAGAAATCACGAGGTCTGTATTTACATAGCTTTGTTCCCATGCCTGATTATACCACTTTCATAGATGGGACCGTTTACTTCCAATGACTTCGGTCGTTCGATTATTACTCCCTATCCTATGGCGTGCAATTCAGAGGGAGTTGTCGTTGTAGCAGATGTGTCCAGTGAGGAGGAATCCTGGGAATTACGGCGGGGGAGGCCCCCTCCCTGGTAAGGCTGGCTATTACTGCCCCATAACCACTTAACTGGAATCCGGACCATCAATATCTGCAACTGGCGCAGTGCTTGCGGAATATGCGGGTCAACACTCCAGGTAACAAAACAAGAACCTGAGCTATAACGATCACTGTATCATATTAACATAGAGAGCATTACAGGCTATTTTCTCAGCTTTGATTCTTCCCCCGGGGTCCAGGATTCCCGGTATCTTGACAGCACTTGAGAGGGTTCTTATCGTTGACCTTCAATGAACTGAATGAAGCTGCGGAGAGATTTCTCTGACGGGCAGGTTTAAGTTGAAAAGTATAGAGGAGCAGTCAAGGATACTGAAGGCTATTGCGCACCCTCATCGAATGGAAATAATCTTGCGTCTGAAAGGAGACGGTTGCAACGTGTCTGAGATCCAGAACAGCATGGATCTTCCACAGTCAACCATCTCGAACCATCTACTCATACTTAAGAACGCAGGTATACTTTCAAGCCGGAGAGAGGGAACGACCGTCTGCTACAAAATAGAAATAGAGGAAATAAAGCAAATACTTGACATCCTTGCAGGCATGTGATCTTAATTTTTTTCGATAGTAACGAATTATTGAAATATATGGATTTAGTGATCTAGAGAGTCGAATTCACCCGGATAACGTTTGAGAGATTAAGGAAAAATGGAAAAGTCCTCAGAAACCGAATTCACGCCTGCAATCGTAGGCTTCCTCTGCAACTGGTGTACCTACGCAGCAGCAGACCTTGCCGGTTCTTCAAAACTCGAACTTCCCCCATCTTTCACTGTAATAAGGGTTATGTGTTCAAGCAGGATCGATCATAATCTCCTTCTTTCAACTTATTTCAAAGGAGCCGATGGTATTCTCGTTGCGGGATGCCATCCGGGTGACTGTCACTACGGCGAGGGTAACTATTACGCAAGGCGAAGGTTCGCTCTGCTTAAGAAGGTCATGGAGACGCTCGACATAGACCCAGAGAGGCTGCAGCTCTCATGGGTATCTGCATCAGAGGGAAAACGCTACGCAGAGGTTGTGGGCGAGTTCACGGAAAAGATAAAGCAACTGGGACCGAATCCCATAAAAAACAATACTCGTTTTTAACAGAGAGTAGATAGGATGCCTCAAACCGGGAATGTTCTTGTAATTGGTGCCGGAATCGCCGGGATGAAGGCGAGTCTCATGCTCGCCGGAGCTTCAAATGAGGTTTACCTTGTGGAGAAACTTCCCATAATCGGCGGTAAGGTCATCAAAAACGAGGAGAGTTTCCCCAACCTCGAGTGTTCTACTTGCATGGTAGCTCCCATACAGCAGGATGTGCTGCAGAATCCGAATATCGAAACCCTTACATACAGCATTGTGGAGAAGATCGAAGGTAGTGTGGGGGATTTCAGTGTTGTTATCAGAAAAAAAGCCAGATACGTCAGTCTGACCGACTGCATCGGATGCGGAATGTGCTATGAGCCCTGTCCAGTATCCCTGAAAAACGAATGGGAAGAGAACCTGATTGACAGGAAAGCCATATATGTTCCCTGTTCCGGGTCGCTTCCGAATGTTCCAGTTATCGATTCGGAACACTGCCTGAAGCTCAGCGGCGGTGAGGAGTGCAACCTCTGCGTGGAATCCTGCGCATTCGAAGCGATCAACCTTGATGACAGCGATGAAGTTATGGAAATAAAGGTCGGGGCTGTAATACTGGCAACCGGGTCAGCGACTTTCGATCTTTCATCAATACCGGATCTTGGATACGGCACATTGCCTGGAGTATACGCTCCGATGGAGTTTGAGAGACTGTTCGCGTCAAACGGCCCGACGCTCGGTGAGATAACACTCCGTGATTCTTCGAAGGTTCCTGAGAGCATAGCGATGATTCATTGTGTCGGACGCAGTGAGCAGAAGTATTGCTCCGCTGTATGCTGCATGTACTCATTTAAATTCGCGAGATTCCTGAAACATAAAATACCATCAGCCAATGTTTTCAATATCTATTCGGACGTCTGTGTCCCGGGAAAGAATTACCAGAGTTTTTACAAAAGTGTTGAAGGGACAGATACCGAGATGCTCTACACTTCGTCTATCGAGGACACATCGGTTTCGGAGAACGGATCGGGACTGAAAGTAGTCTATTCGGATGCTGCAGGGTCCCGGAAAGAATTGAACGTTGATATGGTGATACTTGCAGCCGCTCTTGTTCCCGACGATGACGTTGTTGAACTCGCAGAAATAGCCGGAGTAAATCTGGATTCGCGGGGATTTATTGCGACAGTGCTGGAAGGAAGCGGATCCATGGAAACTTCAAGAAAAGGGGTTTTCGTTGCCGGCACTGCGGAAGGCCCAAAGGATATTCAGAATTCTGTCATTCAGGCGGAATCCGCAGCCGGGCAGGTTATGGATATCGTAACATCTCAGGTTTCCGGCTCATGAAAGAATTTGAAATGCAGGAATCGGGACAGGATAAGAAGATGAGGGCAAAGGTCGGGGTCTACATCTGTGAATGCGGACCAAATATTGCAGGGAAGGTCGATCTTGATAGCATCCTCGCCGATCTGTCTCAGCTCGATGATTATCAGGATGTAGAGCTTGTTGTTAAGAAGTACGGATTCCTCTGCTCCGCCCCGGGGAAGGAATATCTCGAGGAGGAAATAAAAAGCAACGGCTTCACGCACCTGGTAATAGGTGCCTGTTCACCGCGCGATCACGACTCGACTTTCATGGGCGTGTGCGAGAAAACAGATCTCAATCCTTATCTGTACAGGATCATAAATATCCGGGAGCACTGCACCTGGGTAATAGACGACAATGAAAAAGCTACCGAGAAAGCGTTCAGTTATATGCGCGGAGGTATCGCCAGGGTTCTTCGTCAATCCGAGCTGTTCGAGAAACCGCTGGATATCAATCCGGACGTACTCATTATCGGGGGTGGAATCGCAGGCATGGAAGCAGCTCTTGCACTTTCAGGCGATGATAGACGAGTATTCCTGGTGGAGAAGACAGACCGACTCGGAGGGATATCCCTTGATCTGTCAGGATTGCTTCC
>DAOWFD010000383.1 GCA_030638185.1 Candidatus Aegiribacteria sp. | reverse complement strand
TGTCAACAGGTCTTGGGGGTGCTATGAAATCGATACTGGTATCAGGATACTTCTCCCAGATGGCCTCCGCTACGGCAATTGCAGGGCTTATGTGACCACCCGTACCTCCGCCGGCTATGGCAACCCTCATCTTCGCACCCCCTCACTGGCTACCCTGGATACGATTCCAAGGGTTCCGATAGTAACCATGAGATTAGATCCTCCCCATGACACGAGTGGAAGCGGCATACCGGTGGATGGAAACATCCTGGTAACCACGGCAATATGAATGAATACCCCCAGAGCAATTGAGGCTATCAGGCCTCCTGCGACCAGGTAGCCGAACAGATGATCAGCATTTTCGGCAATAGTCCATCCTGACAGCAGCAGCAGGAGCAGCAGAGTCAGTATCAGAAGAACACCGGCAAATCCTGTTTCCTCACCTATAACGGCAAGTATGTAATCTGAAAACGCCTCAGGCAGAAAGCCCCTCTGCTGCCTGCCCCTGCCGATACCCCTTCCCATTATTCCTCCGCTTCCCAGTGCGATACAAGCCTGCTCAGGCTGATAAGTTGAAGCCTCTGCAGCATCCCCCGGAGAAAACCAGCTGACCATTCTTTCCCTTCTGTATTCGGAAGAAAAAACGACCAGTGATGCCAGAGCAAGCATAAGCAGGAAAAGAACCAGCATATCCCTGAATCTGGATTCAGCAAGGAACAGAACAGTGACCATGACAAGGAGTATGTACATTCCTCCCGCAAAATCAGGCTGAAATGCAACCAGAGCTGCAGGGACCAGGGCAAGAACCGTAAGCCAGACGACACCAGCACCTGTCCTTGCGCGGATGACACCATCAGAAATAAGGGAAGCGGCAAATATCACATATGCAATCCGCGCAACTTCCGATGGCATTATCCGGAAACCGCTGAACAGAACCAGCCATCTCGCAGATCCGTTGATTACAGGTGCCCAGTGCGTACCCCTGAGCAGAAGAAGAAGTGTCAGTAGAGCTATTGATAACACGTAGAGGATTGGAGCAGTTTTCTTCAGCTTGCCCGGCGGGATTATCCATGCCAGCACTCCCGCAAAGATTCCAATGAGCACCTTCTTGATGTGAGGCAACAGAAAGACTGTGCTTGATTCTGAATTCGTAAGCAACAGTGATTTGAATGAGCTGGCGGTGAATACTGCCAGTGTCCCCAGAATAAGCAGCAGAACCGCTGAAACAAGCATAATATTCCGTGCTCCCTGGTTGAGATTTGTCAATTCAAACCCTCCACAAGCTTTCGGAAGTGCTCGCCCCGCTCTTCAAAACTGCTGTACTGGTCAAAACTTGCACATCCCGGACTCAACAGCACAACATCTCCATCCTGTGACTGGTCCAATGCCCGTTTAATTGCATGTTCCATTTCGCCTTCTCTGAAGACAGGCGCCGTACCGGACCAGCAGCTTTCCAACATGTCTGAAGCATCTCCGATCAGGATGAGTACTTTCACCCGATCGGCTATCAGTCCTCTGAGGTGACCGTAATCAGTTTCCTTGGCCAGCCCCCCGGCAATCAGTACGACAGGTTTCGAGATACTCTTCAGAGCAACGTTCAGAGAACCAGGATTTGTGGATTTGGAATCGTTTATAAAAGAAACACCGCGGTATTTTCTTATCCATTCAATTCTATGCGGAACACCTGGGAAGGATGAAAGCCCTTCACCCATCTGTTCAGCCTCCAGCCCGGCCTTGCCGGCAAGGCATATAACTGCCAGGGCATTTGACAGGTTATGAAGACCGGGAAGCGAAATGTCCCTCCTGTCGATCACGAACTTCCTGCTTCTCGAATCCGAATAATAGATTGAATTCCCTTCGGAAAAGGCGCCTGCCTCAATGCTTTCTCCAATACCGAAGTACCATTCAAGACCATCGGTTCTGCCGGCCAGAGGTATAGATCCGGGATCATCCCTGTTAAGAACAAGCAGATCATTGTTATGCTGATTCATGAAAATCCTAGCCTTGGCGTTGATGTACCCCTCGATATTTCCGTGACGCTGAAGATGATCCGGTGTGATGTTGAGTATTGCCGCGCCCCGGGGGCGGAATGTCTCTATAGTCTGCAGCTGATAGCTGCTTACTTCAAGAGAGATGAAATCAGCATCTGGATTCTCTATAACCGCTGTGCAGAACGGGTAACCGGTGTTACCTGCAACGCATACGTTCAGACCAGCTTTCCTGAGTGTATATCCCAGCCATTCCGCAGTAGTGGTTTTTCCATTGGAACCGGTAATTGCCAGTACGGGGATATCAGTGTTGCGGAAGGCAAGCTCGATCTCTCCTATTATTGGAAGACCGAGTTCCCTTGCTGCAGAGGGTAGAGGTGATGAAGGATCAATACCAGGACTTATTACAATACCGTCAAGACCATCCAGACAGTCTTCCATTTCGTTCCCGGTCACCATCCGGATGCAGTCAGAACAGGCGGGGACATCATCCCTGCTGTCAAGGCCCGTTACCGAGAAGCCTCTGAGGCGCAGGAGTGCTGCTGCAGCTCTTCCGCTCCTCCCTAGCCCGAATACTCCGATCTCTCTTTTACCATCAGTCCAGTATCCCATATCTTACCTGATCTTCAGTGTAGTTAATCCCAGAAGTCCCAGAATCGCCGCTATGATCCAGAATCGGACAACAACCTTGCTTTCCATCCACCCGCACAGCTCAAAATGGTGATGGATTGGTGCCATACGGAAAATTCTCCTCCCGGTTCTCTTGAACCAGCTGACCTGCAGAACTACGCTGAAAACCTCCACAACGAAAACTCCACCAACAAGAAAGAGAAGAAGTTCGTTCTTTGTTACTACTGCCATGGAGCCGATGGCGCCGCCCAGTGCCAGAGACCCGGTATCACCCATGAAAACCGATGCTGGAGGCGCATTGAACCAGAGGAAACCCAGGCATGCCCCGGCCATTGCCCCGGCAAAAATAGACACTTCTCCCACCCCGGGCAGGTAGGAGAACTGCAGGTAATCAGCGAAATTTACATGTCCGAGAAGGTATGCCATCACACCGAACGTCATTATCGATATCAGACTGACCCCGGTTGCAAGTCCGTCCAGGCCATCGGTAAGGTTGACCGCATTAGCACTTCCGGCAAGTACCAGAGCAACAAACACTATGTAAAACAGTCCCAGATTAATCCTGATATCCTTGAAAAACGGAACTGTAGTCTCGGTCGATGTGATATTTATACCCTCGGAGGATTCCAGGTCTACTGTACGCACAGACGGCAAAAGGGTAAGATCCTGTGCATTCACGCCAGGTATTACAGGGCTGAGACAGAGCCATGCTCCAAGAGCGATTCCAATGATGAACTGCCCCGCCAGCTTATATCTTCCTATAAGCCCTTTTGAACAGTGTCTCACTACTTTCAGGTAATCATCCAGCAGGCCGATAAGACCCATCCATATCGTTGAAATAAGCACAACTAACAGGTAGCGGTTATCGAGCATTCCCCACAACAGCACCGGAATCAGAACAGATAGAAGAATGAGGAGACCTCCCATCGTGGGGGTACCCTCCTTCTTAAGGTGACTCTGTGGACCATCGTCCCGGACGGTCTGGCCGATCTGGTGCTTTTTGAGAAACCTGATCACGAAAGGGCCTGCAGCAAATGCGATGACCATAGCGGTAACGGTGGCTCCTGCAGCACGGAAAGTGATATAGCCGAACAGGTTGAAAAGGGATACGGATTCCCTCAGCGGGTACAGGATCCAGTAAAGCATCAGATACCCTCCTCCATGGAACGAACCAGTTCACTGAGTTGTAGCGAATTAGAACCTTTTACAAGCACGGTGCATTCGGAAGGAACAGTATCCCTCAGTATCCTCAGAGCTTCTTTCCAGTCTTCAGCAATGAATACCCTTGTCCTTACAGCGGTATCTTTTACAGAATCGTACAATTCCCCTGTCAGGATCATGAAATCCAGCCCTATGCTGTCCGCCTTCTTAAGTATCTCTCTGTGGAATCCGGGCGCACCCTTGCCCAATTCCCGCATATCACCCAGGATTACCCCTCTCTTTCCCTCTTTCCTTTCAAGTACATCAAGGCATGCACCGGTGGAATCAGGATTTGCATTGTAGCTTTCATCCAGGATCGTTATCCCTCCCACCCTTACAATCCTGCCCCTTCCCTTGAAGGGAGTGACAGCCGTAATCGCTCTAATCGCCCTGTCAGGCTGAATATTAAACGCGTTCGCCATCAGTACCGCCGAGACTGCATTCATCATGTTGTGTCTGCCCTCGAACTGAAGCCTCAGTTCTTTCTTCCATGGGTAAATGATGTATGTTCCGTCTTCCTCCTCGAACCATGCATCACCGCCATCTCCGAAGTACCTGACATTCAATCCTATATAGTGAGCGGCGCTTTTAAGAATTTCCTCATCCACGGGTATTACGCACATTCCACCGGGAGTGATTGTCCTTATAAGTTCAGCCTTGGCTCTGGCTATGTCATCGATGGTATTGAAGAACTCCATGTGAGCATGTCCAATATTGGTTACCAGACAGTCCGTCGGAGAGGCAATTTCACCCAGAAGCAGCAGTTCACCGGCATGGTTCATACCAAGTTCAAGGATGATGATATCGGGATCCTCTTCGGGAACATTGAGTATGGTAAGAGGCATACCCAGATGATTGTTCAGGTTCCCTCTGGTGCTGTATACGCTGTAATCGCATTCAAGTGCCGCGGTGAGAAACAGTCTGGTAGTTGTTTTGCCGCTTGAACCGGTAATGGCTATAACCCTTGATCTGATGCTCCCTCTTCTCCATTCAGCGGCATCAAGAAGAGCCTTCTCAACACTTTTAACAAGGATGATTCCTTCCCGCTTATCTCCACGGGAAACTACCGCCATACCATTGTCCTGGAGTACACTATCAACGTACAGGTGTCCGTCGGTGCTTTTCCCCTCGAGTGCGAAGAACAGGCAGTCCCTGCTGGAATCCCTTGAATCGATCACCGCGCAAGTAACTACCCTGTCAACGCTTTCCGGGGCAATCCAGCCACCCACAGCAACAGCGATGTCAACCAGACGCATCATTCCAACACCTCTCGTAACGCTGCAGCGGCCTCCTCACGGTCATCGAAGTGAATTCTCTTCTTCCCCAGAATCTGATAGTCTTCATGTCCCTTGCCGGCGATGATTACCACATCTCCGGTTTCAGCGGCGCGGATTGCTGACCTTATGGCGATCCGCCTGTCCGGTTCCACGATTATCTGACATTGTGATTCCGAACTCAGCCCGGCTGTGATATCGCTGATGATGGAATCCGGCGCTTCGGTCCTGGGATTGTCACTTGTAATCATTACAATATCTGCGATACTTTCCGCTATGTGCCCCATGATTGGGCGCTTGGATGAATCCCTGTCACCACCTGCGCCGAAAACGGCGATTACTTTGTTCTCAGTCAGCTCCGATGCCTGCCGCAGTATCCGCTCAAGAGCATCGGGCGTATGTGCGTAATCAACTGCGACGAGGAAATCCTGTCCCATGTTTACGGGCTGAAACCTTCCGGGTACACCCGGAAAATCACCAAGGTATTCCGATGCGGATCCCGGATCGATACCCAGTTCAGCCGCTGCTGCAAGAGCACCGGCCGCATTGAAGATGTTGAACTTGCCGGGAATACTCATCTCAACCGGTATGGATGTCCCATCCGTCTGAAAAAGGAAAGATATCCTCCCAAGCTCACCTGAGATATCGCTGATCCGGTAAGTGTCGCTTCCACGGATTCCAAAGGTTACCGCACGATCTATCGACAGAAATCCAGCTGAGTAGGTGCCGATGATCGAAATTCCATTACTCTTGAGCAGGTCAAACAGGTGCTTCTTGCAGTTGAGATACTCCTCCATGCTCTGATGAAAATCCAGATGATCCTGCGTAATGTTAGTGAAAAGTGCTGCGTCAAACCTCACATCATCAACCCTGTTGAGGGAAAGGGCATGACTCGATACTTCCATTATGCAGTATCTATCACCCTTCTGAACCATCTCCCTCATCATTCTTGCAGTATTCAGGGCACCTGGCGTCGTCATGTTCGCCTTTACATTCTTCCCACCGATGAGATGACCGATGGTTCCCATGATACCGCTCTGCATATCGTGTTTT
>DAOWFD010000060.1 GCA_030638185.1 Candidatus Aegiribacteria sp. | reverse complement strand
GGATCCGGTTCAACAGGATAGACTTCCTGCTCGATCGAAAGCGGAACTGGTGCGGCGGCGGGCATTACGGTGAAGCGTCCGCGAACAGGTGCATATACCGCATCTACCACTTCGATCCTGGTTGCGGCGCATCCGGTGGGAAGGGCTATCCTGGCGGTGAATTCGGGAAGGCTTGGCTCACCTTCAGCTCCCATAAGTCCCATTCCGTTACCAGTTATCCTTGTGTAGATCCCGGCTTCCTCTAAACTGATAGCGGAAGCATCAACAGATATTGAAACGGTCATTTCAGCAGCAGAGACAGCGAAAACCGCTGTTAGTAGACAAACAGAAACAAGATATTTCATTTGCTCATCCTTTCAACGAATTACATTAACAGATACTTATTGATAAATCGGCAATTACTTTAAGAACAGTTAGTTCAGCATTGTAACACTTCAGATTACCGATTGGTTCCAAGGCTGATTCCTAGAAAACACCCGACTGCAGTAATTCTTCTACAACCACTAAAATACTATTGTCAGACTGTTCTGTGGATGTCCAGAGAACTAAATCCGGGGACGCAATCCCATACTGAAGGGTTTCCGAATCCTCCACCTGGAATACCAGGTAATCCACACCGAAAAATCCACTGGCAATGATCGCGCGGTCGACAGCGGAATCTGTTCCAAGGTCCAGCGGATCATCGTATACAGTAATGCTATCGCCGGCCAGTTCATTCAAAACGTTTATGAACTGCATCGCAGTTTCGGATCCGTTCTCTCCGGGGAAAACGGACACGGCAACCGTGATCATCATGGAATCATCAGGGAAGGTCTCATCCCAGTTGATACCCGTTTCAATGATCTGATTTGAAACGGTTTCAACGGGAACGGTTTCGTCGTCCGAACTGTTTATCACGTCAAGGAAGAAGAGACCACCCACGACCACAATAAGGCCTATGGTGATATATGTCATTTCATTGGAATCACCCTCCCCACCTCCGGAACCTTCGTCTCCTGCGCCCATAACGGGGCATGAGATAAGGAACAGAGATGCCAGAACAGCTGCCGCGGTTGCCCTGTATTTAGATATCATATTACTCTTCCTCTTCGGTGACTTTAGCCATGATCTTCTCCTGGATATCCCTTGGAACCGGCTGGTAACCTTCAAAACTCTGAGCGAAACTTCCTCTCGCCTGGGTCAGTGATTTCAAGGTACTTGTGTACTGGAAAAGCTCTGCTTCGGGAACACTGGCCTTTATTATCTGGAAGGCACCCTCTGCTTCAATTCCCTGAATACGCCCGCGTCTGGAAGTCAGATCACTCATAACATCCCCCATAAATTCTTCCGGGACTGTGACTTCCATGTTTACAACGGGCTCAAGAAGACTGGGTCCGGCATCCAACATGACATTCCTGAAGCATTTTCTGGACGCCAGTTTGAATGCCATATCCGATGAATCCACAGGATGGTAGGAGCCATCGTACACAACAGCCTTCAGATCCACGACCTTACAGCTCGAAATGGGTCCGTTCTTCATGGCCTCGATTATTCCCTTTTCCACTGCAGGAATGAAATTGGTGGGAACGTTTCCTCCGACTACTTTACTTTTGAATTCAAATCCGGTTCCCCTTGGCAGGGGCTCAAGTCTTATGAATACATGGCCGTACTGACCGCGTCCACCGGTCTGCTTCCTATGCTTGTAGGAACCTTCAGCCTTCTTGGTAATCGTTTCGTGGTAGGCAATCTTCGGTTTGAAGGTTTGCGTTTCCACTCCGGTCGAGTCCTTCAACCTGCTGAGCATTACCTTGAGGTGAAGCTCACCCATTCCCGAGAGTGTCGTCTGTCCGATCTCTGATTCGTTCCTGAGGATAAGTGTGGGGTCCTGGGCCGCAAGGAGCGACAGGCCTGAACCCATCTTGTCCTCGTTGCCTCTCTCACTGGGGGCGATGGCTACCCTGTAGACGGGCTCGGGGAAGACAATGGGTTTCAGGATGATCTTGCTTCCCTTCTGCCCGAGAGTGTCATTCGTGGTAGTATGCTTGAGCTTGGCGATGGCAGCGATATCGCCGGTAACCAGCCTGTCGGCGCTGGTTCTGTTGCTTCCGCTTATGAAATAATAGTTGCCCAGACGTTCGGAAGCGTTTCTTGTTGTGTTGGATATATCTGTGGTTCCTTCGATGAAGCCACTCTGTACCCGCGCGAAGACTATTTCACCCATGTGGGTATCTACTCTGCAGTTGAACACCCTGGCCACGAAAGGGCCGGAAGGATCTGGAGTGATATCTACTTCGCTGTCTCCGTCAGTTGCGGCAACGGGAGGTCCTTCCAGCGGAGAGGGCACTAATGTGAGAATCGAATCAAGGAGGAATTTCTGACCGACCGGAGGAAAGGCCATTCCGCTGAATACGGGGAAGAAGCTCCTTGTAGCAACTGCCTTCTTCAGTCCGGTAGCCATTTCTTCTTCGGAAAGTGTTTCATTCTCGAAGAATGATTCCATCAGTTTCTCGTCAGATTCTGCTGCCGTTTCAACCAGCTGCATCCTGTATATTTCACTGTTGTCTTTCGCTGAATCGGGAACAGGTATTTCCTTTCCTTCAGCGTTAACAGCCTTGCCTGTGAGTACATTGACAACCGCGGTAAAAACGCCATTTTCCTTAACGGGAAAAGTTACCGGGATGGCACTTTTCCTGAGATTCCTTCTTATATCCTCGAGGACTCTTTCAAAATCGGCGTTATCACGGTCAACGCGGTTGACCCAGATCATAAGCGGTTTCTCGTTCCTGGCAGCGTAGTCCCATGTCTTCAGGGTTCCAACCTCAACACCGTCTGATCCATCAACAACAAGAAGAACTCCGTCGGATACTGTAACACTGCCAATGGTTGCGCCGTGGAAATCTGCCAGCCCGGGTGTGTCGATTATGTTGATCTTGCAGCCGTTGTAATCGACTATGCCCATCGAAGATGAAAGACTGTGTTTTCGTTCGCGGCTTTCATCTGTGTAATCGAATTGGCTTGTACCACTGTCGACACTTCCCAGCCGTTCTACGGCACCACCTGCGAAAAGAAGCGAGTCACAGAGACTGGTTTTTCCGACCGTACCGTGACCGACAACTGCTATTGTTCTAAGCTTGTCTGAATCGTAGTTCATCAAATCCATACTCCTAAATCCCGAACTTGTTCATATCACAAAACGTTACTAATATTCATACAGTTCTGAAGGAGCATATTACTTACGCATGAAAAGTGCTTCTGTCAACTGCTAACTGTCATTAAAGACAACTGCTCTTTACTGTGGAGGAAAAATGAACTCAGCCCGGCTTCTGCTTCTATTTATTGGTATCGCGCTCCTATGGTTCATCATCAGACAGGTTATTCGTCAATGGCTCACTGGCCCCGACAGAGAGAAAGAATACAGGGAGATGGACGCCGAGGAAAGAGCGATAGAAAGGGAAGCAAGAGACAATATCCCCGTTTGCCCATTGTGCGGAGCTCTGACGAAGCTGCACAGGTATCCGCATATCACCGTATGGAGATGCATCAACTATCCCGGGTGCAGGGGATTCGTCAAGGCCAGGAAACCCAGAAGGATGAAATTCGCAGCCGACTGGAGCAGGAAAACAGGAAAGAAATAGGACTTGAAACCGTTGCATCATTTCCACTGCAGTGATAGATTGGCTATTCTCTGATTATCAGATAAATCCAGGGAATCGTAAGGAGGAGAAGTGTCTTCCGAGGATAAAAGAATCACCAGACATCCGATTCTGGAAGAACCCGAGATCAGGAAAGTTGAATTCACTTTCAATGGACAACCCGCCATTGGTATTGAGGGGGAAGCTGCATCATCTGCTCTGTTTGCCATGGGGATTCACGTATTCGGACATCACCACGCAGACGAAAGCGCACAGGGAATGTTCTGTGCCAATGGACAGTGTTCACAGTGCACTCTTCTCGTAGATGGAGTTCCACGTAAAAGCTGCATTGTTCCGCTTCAGGCGGGAATGCGAATAGAAAGCCTTGAGGGTCTTCCGGAACTGAGAGATCTTCCCGGTCCCGATGTTCATTCCCCACTGAGGATTGATACAGATGTTCTGATCCTTGGCGGAGGACCATCGGGCATGGCCGCAGCAATAGAACTCGGGAAAAAGGGTATAAACACCATCATAGTTGACGATAAGGACCGCCTGGGTGGAAAGCTCGTTCTGCAGACCCATAAGTTCTTCGGCTCAGTGGCCGACTGTCATGCGGGAACCAGGGGTATCCACATAGCTGAATTACTTGCAGGAGAGATATCGGAGCTGGAATCGGTGGATGTTTGGCTGGACAGTATCGTACTTGGGGTATTCAGTGACTGTACGGTGGGTATAAGGTGCTCAGGCGGTTACAGGATAGTGAAGCCGGAATACCTGCTTATTGCAACCGGTGCAAGAGAAAAATCACTTCCATTCCCGGGATGTACATTACCTGGAGCATACGGCGCAGGAGCGTTCCAGACCCTTGTGAACAGAGATCTCGTGAGGTGCGCAGAGAGAATTTTCGTCGTAGGCGGCGGCAATGTTGGCCTGATAGCCGCATACCATGCCCTGCAGGCCGGGATGACTGTCGTGGGTCTGGCGGAGGCTTTGCCTGTATGCGGTGGTTACAAGGTTCACGCAGATAAAATCAAGAGACTCGGTGTTCCTATCTTCACCCGACATACCATGATTGCGGCTCATGGCCGCGAAAAGGTGGAAGCGGTTACAATCGCGGAGGTCGATGATTCTTTCACACCCTTGCCCGGTACTGAGAAAAGCTGGGAAGTGGACACCGTTCTGGTAGCGGTGGGGCTGAATCCTGTTGATGAATTTTACAGTAAGGCTTCAAGGTTCGGAATGAAGACAATGATGGCAGGTGATGCGGAGGAGATCGCCGAAGCCAGCGCTGCAATGTTTTCCGGGAAGATAAGGGGGCTTCAGATCGCCCGGGAGCTGGGAGCGGAAGACATTTCAATTCCCTCAGACCTTCATGAGAAGGCCGAT
>DAOWFD010000114.1 GCA_030638185.1 Candidatus Aegiribacteria sp. | reverse complement strand
GATACAGACATCACTGAACCTCCCGAAGATACAGACATCACTGAACCTCCCGAAGATACAGACATCACTGAACCTCCCGAAGATACAGACATCACTGAACCTCCCGAAGACATAGAAAGCAGTGAACCTTCCGGAACAACTGAAGAAACCCCGCCCGCTGATCCACAACCTGAACCTGAAGGGATCTAACCCCTGAAACACATCCCTTCGTTCAATCTTCTGGGAAAGTCGGGAAAAGCCCGAAGAGGCCTGCTTAGCCTTGCCCATGGAAATGTCGAAACCCCGGTATTCATGCCTGTGGGCACCCAGGCCAGTGTAAAAACCGTCAGAAATTCCGACCTTCTCAATGATAACTGGCAGATAATTCTCGGCAACACGTATCATCTGTACCTCAGACCCGGCGCCGCGGTTATTGCAGATGCCGGTGGTCTCCACAAATTCATGTCGTGGGAGAGGAATATCCTCACCGACAGCGGAGGATTCCAGCTTTTCAGCCTTTCAAAGCTGAGAAGACGATCCGAGGAGGGTTACCATTTCCAGTCACATATCGATGGTTCCAGCCATCTTCTTACTCCGGAAAAGGTCATTGACCTCCAGAGGATATTCGGGTGCGATATCATGATGGTACTTGATGAATGCCTTGAACAGCCCAGTGACCGCGCACGAACGGAAGAATCTCTGAACCTTACCCTCAGATGGGCAGAAAGGGCGAGGAGAATACACAAAGAGGGTATGCAGGCGCTTTTCGGTATCGTGCAGGGCGGAGCTTTTCCGGATCTGAGGAGGAAGTCTGCAGAGGTTCTTGCCGGAATGGAATTCGACGGGTACGCAATTGGAGGGGTTTCCGTGGGTGAACCCAGAAACCTTATGATGAAGGCGGTCAGGTCCTGTATAGACTATCTCCCCGAAGACAGGCCAAGGTACCTTATGGGAGTTGGAAAACCGGAGGATCTCGTCGATTTTGTAGGACTTGGAGTGGATATGTTCGACTGTGTCGTCCCTACCAGAAACGCCAGGGGGGGAGCCTTCTTCGTTCCAGGGGGTCATATAAATATACGGAATGCCCGCTTCAGAAATGATACCGCTCCGATTCAGCCAGGATGCGGATGTTACACCTGCAGCACCTATTCCAGATCCTACATCAGGCACCTTTTCACAGCGAAGGAATGGCTTGCACCCATTCTCGCGACACTTCACAATCTCCATTATTTCTCCGTACTGATGGGTAAGATAAGGATGGCTGTTGACGAACGCCGCTTCACCACCTGGAGAAGGGAATGGCACAGGAGAAGACGGAGTTTCGATCCAGGGGTTTTCTGATGAATGAAGAGATTACAGTTGAAATAAACGCTCTGGGCAACAGAGTAGGAGGAATTTCTTCCGGCCTGAACAGAAAAACCGTGTTCGTCCGGGGAGCCCTCCCCGGAGAAATGGTCAGATGCCGAACCGGAAGGACCAGGAAGAACTTTGTCGAGGCGGACCTGGTTGAGATCCTTGAGATATCGCCCTACAGAACCGAACCTTTCTGCAGCTGTTTCGGTGAATGTGGAGGCTGCTCCTTCCAGAACCTGGTTTATTCAAGACAGCTCTTCTGGAAGCGGAACTGGGTAGAAAAGGCCCTTTCGAGAGCCTGTATCGAATACCCTGATGAACTCATGAAAGATGTTATTCCGTCGCCCGATACGGAAGGCTACAGGAACCGCGTTTCCTTTGACATTGTGAACGGTAAGCCCGGGCTTCACCGCTTCAGAGGAGACACCATGATCGTTGATGGCTGCCCGCTACTCAACAGAAGGGGGCAGAAGGCATTCGGAAGACTTCTTGAAGAACAGCTGGATGGGAGCAGTAGAGTGTCTGTAAGAGCATCTGAGAGAACCTTCGAAACCATGCTCGAGTTTTCAGGCCCCTCATCTCAGGGAATAATCAGCGGCTGTGATTCGGATATCATCGCATGGAAAGACAGGGATGGCTGGAAGGTTGACCCACCCGGATCGGCATTCCATGAAATTGCGGGCGGTTATACTTATCCGGTGAGGCCAGGTACGTTCTTCCAGGTGAATACCGGCTGCGCTGATATTATT
>DAOWFD010000086.1 GCA_030638185.1 Candidatus Aegiribacteria sp. | reverse complement strand
GCTCACAGCTTCAGATGTTTTCACTTGCTCCCCTTGCCCTTACAAGCCCTTTTGTAGCAGTTCTGGACGAACCTATGGCTAACCTGTCATCGTTGATGGTCAGCTCAGCGCTCTCAATCTTTATTTCTCTGCTAGAGAAGGCTTGTGTACTGGTGCTGGCACAGAGCAAGTCTCCTCTGGTAAAGAGAGCAGACAGGGTGGTGAACCTCTCATGAAGGGTCGGAATACCTATCTTTTCAGGGAAAGCATCATCATTCTTCTCAAGACAAAGTGGATTGGTCCGTACCTTCTTCTCCCGCCCATGCTTGCTTTCATGGTGTACGCGGAATCGTACCTGTCTGCTCACGGTATAACAGGAATTTTCACCCTGGAACAGAGAACCGTACTTGCCATCTGGAACGGTTCCCTCCTCCTTACGCTCATTGCCGGAATCAAGTCATGTCTGTTCTTTTCAGGAATATGGGAATCCAGCTGGTTCAGAAACTCCCTGGCACTTCCTGTCAATAGATCCTCGGGATTCTGGGGACCCTATCTTGCGGTACTCTCCGTTGTATCCGTTGTTTTCATACTTACAACTGGAGCGGTGGTGGCCGCTCTTCCGGAACCCGAGAGATTCCCTCTTTTTCAGATCCTCGCCGAATCCTACATACCCGTGGTGTGGGCCGTATCAATGGGAGCTTTTCTGGGAATTCTCACAACGGGAACTGCAGGTTCAATGTTCTTCGTCGCACTGCTGCTTCTTGGGTTCCTGACCGGACTTCCGATCGCCAGACTGCCGGAATGGCTTTACGTCGTCATTCCTCCTGTAGGTAGAATAATGACCCTGGGGCTTCAGTATCCGCAGGGTCCTATTCAGATGGGATTTCTTGTCTTACACTCGGCGATCTTCCTTATGCTCGGCAGGTTCCTTTACGGCATTGGATCGAAGAGAAGGTAATTACTCCCCTGCAAGGTATATTTGTGAAATAATATTATCAAACCCCGTTCTCACATCAGTGGAAGCAGTGGCTGGTGTAATGATGTAGAATAGTATCGAGTGATCCTCGGTGAAGATTGCGCAGGCCACTCCCTTGCTGAGGATTACTCCTCTGTCGTTTATCATATTGAAATTCAGTACCGGCACAAGGCCTACGGAACGGGCTTCCCTGAAGGGTGATGTGGTACTTCCTTCTATCCATTCAGGATCGCTAATTATAAGGGATGGAATAATATCGGGTGAGATAATGTTGCGGAATCTTGTGGCGAGCCATTCATCCTTTCTGGTGTTGGATTCAAGGTCTTCCTTCCAGTAATGCAGCTGATATTCAGTTCCGGTTGAGTTTGGACCGCTTGTTATGACGCCGGCTTCATCGGTCAAAGTTCCTTCGACAGGCGGATTCATCTCATCAGGTAGCAAGCCGAATGCTATTCCGGGATATTCAAGAACGTACTCCGGTTCAGCCTGTTCGGAACCCGAAAGGGAGAGAACAACTATTATAAGCATTGTAAGCATATTGACTGTCCTTCTTTTTCGTAATTGGCATGTTTAACGTTTCACAATAGAATAGAATAAGTTTTGTGTCTGTCAATAATCGAAAGGTATCACTTGAGCAGCAGCCATAAACTCCTGATTGTGGAAGATGACGAATCCCTTGCGTCCCTCCTGAAGGAATACCTCCAGCGACACGGATTCATAGTCAGCCTTCTTCATAAAGGTTCCAGGGCACTTGAGACCGTTCTGGAAACTAATCCTGATCTCGTGATACTGGATCTTATGCTTCCGGATGCCAGCGGTCTTGATATCTGCAGGGAACTCAGGGCTTCCTGGAAAGGGCCTGTTCTCATGCTTACAGCCATGAAAGATGACGCTGACATTGTTGTGGGGTTGGAGGTCGGAGCGGACGATTACGTCGGAAAACCGGTAAGCCCCAGAGTCCTGCTGGCAAGGATCAGAGCCCTGCTCAGAAGGGGTTCCGCTGATGAAAGGGCGGAAATTATACGAAGGGGTAATCTTCATATCAACGTACCCTCTCGGGAGGTTACTCTGGACGGGAATCCCGTTGAACTGACAACAACCGAGTTCGATCTCCTTGTACTTCTTGCAAGAAGAGCTGGAAGGGTACAGGAAAGAAGCCGACTTGTTGAAGAGTTGAGGGGGATCAGTTTTCATTCGTTTGACAGAACTGTGGATGTAATCATTTCCCGACTCCGCAGGAAGCTAGGAGACTCATCAACCGAAGAACTCATTAAAACGGTGCGGGGAGTTGGATATCTGATGGTCATGCCGGAGGAACCCTGATGAGAAAACTCTTCCTTAAGATCTATTTGCCCCTGGCCATCTGCATTGTAATGACCCTTGTCATTTCGGTCCTGGCTGTAGTAAAGATCATTCCAGCACAGTTAAACGCTTACAGAGCCAATGTGGAGGAATTCAGGGACTGGCTGCTTGCATCGCAACCTCCTCCCGAAAGGGATTCCATTGTCGCCGTTGCCGAGTCAATGGACCTTGAAGTACGAGTATATCCCAACGTCGGCCATCCCGGCCGTATGCCTCCACAGGAAGGGTTTTTTACCCTTCCCGGGCTGCCCTGGGATTACCCCCTGAGAATAGACATTTCAGGAGGACCCCGTGGAGGCGCAGGGAGTTTTTTGAGAAAGAGCTTCTGGCTGATAGTGCTGGTACTGCTTGTAATGGAGGGGCTGGTTCTATTCATAGCCCTCTGGCCGGTGAGAAAGAGGCTGGCAAGGCTTCAGTGGGCCGCTTCGGAATTAGGTTCTGGAAGACTTGGAATTAAGCTTCAGGTCAGGGATAAAGGAGATCTTCTGGATGATGTCGGCAGAACGTTCAACAGCATGGCGGAACAGATAAAATCCCTGGTTGAATCTCATCAGGAGCTTCTGGGAATCGTTGCTCACGAACTGCGTACGCCCATGGCCCGCATGAGACTGGCCCTTGAGCTGATAAAGGAGGATTCCAGGGAGGTAAATCTTTCAAAGATCGATAGAATGGAGAAGGATCTCATTGCTCTGGACAGTCTTATCACAGAACTTCTGGATTTCAACAAACTCAGGAGAGAAAGCAGTGTCGATCTTGAACATATACACCTTGAAGAGGTCTGCGGGGATATAGTTCAGGCAGAATCATGGACCAGGGATGACGTAGATATCCAGCTTCGGGGCAGCGGAAGCTGTAAAGGAAACACCTCTCTCCTCGGCAGGGCTGTTGGTAACCTTGTGCGCAATGCCGTGAATTACGCCGAATCGAAAGTGATCGTTGATATCTCCGGGAACAATTCCAACGGCAGAGTACGGATCTCGGTTGCTGACGACGGCTGCGGTTACGACTCCAAGATCATCGACAGGCTTGGAGAGCCTTTTACCAAAGGACACTCAAGTAAAGGAACCGGGCTGGGACTGGCCATAGCGGCAAGGATAATCTCCCTTCACAGTGGAGAACTCCTGTTCGGTTCAAGCAAAGAACTTGGCGGAGCCGAAGCGGTTATGGAATTGGAATCAGATTATGAATAACATTAAATGGTCAGGCGGAACGGGTTGAACCCTGTTCCGCCTGACTGTGTCGTGGTATCCGTGTTCTACTTCTTCTTCAGCTTCGCGTGCCAGTCGACAAGTATCGGGCTGGCAATGAATATGGAAGAGTAGGTTCCTACAATTATCCCGATCATGAGTGTAAGAGCGAAACTTGCCAGTACTCCGCCTGAGATAATAAAAAGCATGAAGGCGGCCATGAAAGTAGTAAGAGATGTTACTATCGTTCTGCTCAGAACTTCGTTAATGGAGATGTTCACCGTCTCCGCCATGGTCTTGCCCTTCCTTAGCCTTCTGTCCTCGCGGATCCTGTCGAAAACGACAATGGTGTCGTTGATTGAATAGCCCACTATCGTCAGAATCGCGGCGATGATGGTCAGTGAAATATCAAGCCTTATCAGCGCCAGGAGACCTACTGTAATAATCGTGTCGTGGGCCAGGGCTGCCACTGCCGCTACCCCCCACTTGAACTGGAACCGGTACCAGACATAGAAGATTATGAAGATCATGGCCATGAAGATGGCATTAAGTGCCTTTGACTTAAGCTCTTCTCCAACCCTGGGACCGATCTGTTTTATGAAGGAAAGCCCTTCGGAATCAGCTTCCAGCTCCATGGGGATACATCCGTTCTCCTCCAGAGATGTGTAGACAACATCCTTGTCGATTTCCGAAGTCCGAACAACGAATGCAGCGGCTCCTTCCCCCCTGTAGTCCATGAGTTTCTGGACCTGAACATCCTGAAGCCCGTAATTCTCCAGGGCATCTTTCAGTTCCTCCGTATTGGTGGCGATGTTGCTGACCACGTTCGTCTCAAGACCACCTGTGAAATCAATTGAAAGGTTCAAGCCGCCGTTGATGAAGAATGCACCCACTCCTATTAGAATCACTACAGCGGAAATGATATATGTCTTCTTCCGCATTTCCACAAATGAGTAATGCCTGTCTCCAAGAATGGATCTTTTTCCAAAACTGAGATCCATTCTTTTCTTGTTCCTGAGGAGTAGTTCTATAAAGGCCCTTGAAAAGACAAGGGAACAGAACATACTGGCCAGAATACCTATTGAGAGGGTAACAGCGAACCCCTTTATAGGCCCGGTTCCGAATTTGAACAGTACCAGTGCTGTGATTAGAGTGGTGAGGTTGGCGTCGAGGATAGTAACGAAAGCTCTGGAATATCCCGACCTCACAGCTGCCCTTATACCCTTGCCGGACTTCTTTTCCTCCCTGATCCTCTCGTATATGAGAACGCTGGCATCAACTGCCATACCAATGGTCAGAATGATGCCCGCTATTCCAGGGAGTGTAAGGGTTGCGTTAAGACCCTTGAGCCCCAGCTGTGCCAGTGGGCCTGGAAAACTTAGAACAGCCATGATGATAAGCATATCGAAGATCAGGGCCATAATCGCTACGACACCACCGGTTCCGTAATAGATGATGATAAAAGCGGCCACCAGGCATAAAGCGATTATCCCCGCCATCATACCCCTGTTAATGGACTGCTGGCCAAGACTTGGTCCTATGGTTTGTTCTTCAGCTATTACAAGCTCCGCGGGCAGGGAACCGGCCTTCAGAACCAGTCGCAGGTCTCTTGCCTCTTCGGTCGAGAATCCACCTGATAACCTGGTTCCCGATCCGGATATCCGCTCGCGAATGGTCGCAGCGGAGTATACGGTACCGTCAAGAACTATGGCTACCCGTTTATCAACGTTGTTCCCTGTAATCTGCTCCCAGTTACGGCTTCCGTCCGAATCGAACTCCAGAATAAGATAGGGATTTCTCGAAAGTGACTGAGAGCTTCCCATGCGAATTCTGACATCGGTAAGGTTCGCTCCCGTAAGAAGGTAATCCTCCCTTACCTGATCAACCTGGCGTTCCCAGCCCCGGGTCATGTCCCGGGGAAGAAGATACAGAGCCCTCAGTGCTCCCTGGGGAGTCTCTTCCAGCCTGCCGAAAGTGAAGCAGAGATTGGCTTCAGCCATGATAGAGTCCACATCAGGCCTGTTGATAATGTTATTGAACTGATCCAGTTTATCACCGGTATATATGATCCAGTCTCCAGGTGATACTCCCATCGTACTTCTGGCTACTTCCTCTGGAGCCAGCTCTATCAGACTGGCAAGGCTCCCCGGACGTTCCATCTCCGGAAGCGAAATTTCCTCTGGTAAGCCCTCTCCCCCGGTTCCCTGCTGAGGAAGAGTAAAGCCTTCCTGTACATCTAACTGAACAGCCGAATCGGGGTCCGAAAGGGATATTTCCGTGGTTTCCATGGTTTCGGAAGATTCTCCCAGAAGGCTGTCAAGTGATGCCGGTTCTTCAACATCATTACCGGTCAGAAGGGTCTCTACTTCCCGCAGAACAGGAGCGCTGGATACTGTCGGGTGCTCCTCGGTAGGGTAAGCTACAATCTTGAACTCCAGCAGAGCCTGCCGCTCTACAATTGCCCTGGCTCTTTCGGGATCACGCACTCCCGGCAGCTGTACTACTATCCTGTCGCTGCCCTGCCGGGTAATGGAAGGTTCGGATACCCCAAACTCGTTTATCCTGTTCCTTATTACCTCCAGTGCCTGATCAATGGCCTCTTCCTCGTCCAGGCCGGGAGTAGGTACTACCATGTAGGACAGATACATGCCGCCCTGGAGGTCAAGTCCCAGCTTTATGGTTCCTTCACTGGTGCGGTAGAGATTTCTGTATTCCTCCAGAAGGCTCTCTCCACCCTGGTGCTGCAGGCTGTCCAGCACTGCTCTGAGATGAGGGTTGTCTGTTTCCGGCTGAACACTGGCCTCCGCCCGGTCCCTTTCACGGGCAGACAGTGTATACCATCGAATGGTCGGCCAGACCATAAAGATTGACACTACGAATAAACCTATTGAAGTCCAGTTACGCCATTTGGCGACCTTAGTCATATATAATAACCTCCGAGGAACCTTCATCAGATGTCATAAAACCTTGACATACCGAGAAAATGCGGCTGGTAACCGCTTACCGGCCGTGCTGTGATTTAGTAATCCAGTGCAAATCAGGCAGAATATAATAATTCTACGGGAACTGATGAATACCGACTGAAATAGAATGTGTCAACGGAGTGCATATCCCTACCTGCTTGTATCGTTCAATTCGAACCGCAACGGTTCTCCATCAGGAGTATGACAGAGAAAGGAAAGACCCCTGTCCGGCACAAGATACGTTACAACGTGATTGAAACCGTGACTGCGAAGTGTCCTGGTTATATATAAATTGGCCTTATGTACCGATATAGTATCCAGCAGGTCCATGGACTTTACTATTGTATCCGCCGATGCCGAAGGAACTTCCCTGAAACCTGGACCACAGCAAATTACCGCAAAATCACGCTCAATAAGCATCAGGGGATCTGTCTCCACAGGAATTCCATCTTCATTCGGGGCAGTTTCCTGTCCGTCTGTAACCACAGAAAATAAACCCGCAAATGCACCAAGCGTAAGAAGTATCAGACCTATCTCACTCCTCTTCATTTTCTATTATTTTCCCCCGGTACATTCATACTGGAAATATGTTTGAGCAAAAAGAAGTTTCTCTTCATCCACTTCCAAGTCTATACGAATATAAGGGAGTATCATGATAAAAGTATTTCTTGCTGTTATTACTGTTCTGGCAACAGGATTTGCAGACGGTGACCCCGTTCAGGGAATGGCTGCTCAGGGAGGACTCAGCGGCTTTGTATTCCTGCCCGGAAGCGATGTGCTGCAAGAGGGTTGTCTGCGTATTCAGGGACGTTTGAATTATATAGACCTGAAAAACTCTTCAAACAGTTATCTTGTTCTCCCGCTGAATGTAACCTGGGGATGGATGAAAGGGGTTGAGATAGGAGGAGAAATCCCTTTCTACCTTCATTCTGTGGAGGAAGACAGAGTTCCTGGAGATATTACCGCAGGATGCGCCTGGCTGTACGAAACCGCAAGAGGTGGGTCAGCCATTGTTCTCAGAGGTCAGCTCAGGCTGCCAACAGGACAGAAGGGACGTGACCGTGGTTCCGAGCTTGCCTTCGGAGTTGCAACCGGTACGACCTTCCGCCTTTTCCGCCTTCAGGCTTCCGCTTCGTACATACTCAACGGAGGCCGTAATCCTTTTAAGGACAGGATCATCGATTATATGGATTTCTCCATTGGAGGCGCCAGCTACGTTACAGAGGATATTCAGATAGTCTGCGCGATGGACGGGAACACATTGAGTGATTTCGGCCTGAGCGGTTCCGGCGTTCTTTACGCTTTCGACAATATATCTCTGTTTGGAGTTATCAGGGCGGGATTGAGCGGCTACGAAACATACAGTATCTCGGCAGGAGCTGCCTGGACGGGATCAGGATTTTAAACTGTTAACCTGTGCTTCACATTACTTCGCGTAGGGAGAAATGTCCCTGAGCTTCTCAATAATGGGTGGAAGAACTTCCAATACGTAGTCGATCTCCCTACCGGTTGTATATCTGCTCAGGCTGAACCGCAATGCTGTATTGGCATCAACTGTATCAATACCCATCGCAGTAAGGACGTAGCTGGGGGATTCTTCCCCGGTGCTGCATGCGGAGCCGGAAGAAACGCAGATACCCTCAATGTCCAGAAGGGTCATCGCCGCCTCACTTTCCACCCCCCTGAACAACACTGTCGCAGTATTGGGAAGTCTATCGGCATCCGCACCCGCTATAACCGCTCCGGGACATTTTTCAAGGATACCGCTCTCCAGTCTTTCAAGCAGCAGCCCTGTTCCGCCGTTTTTCTCTAAAAGGTGCTTGATCGCAAGTTCAGCCGCTACTCCGAGTCCTACAATCCCGGCGGTGTTGTAGGTGCCTGCCCGCATACCTTTTTCCTGGTGCCCTCCCAGCATGAAGGGGGGTATTTCTATACCCTTTCTGATGAAAAGGGCTCCCACTCCCTTCGGCCCGTGAAACTTGTGGGCAGAAATACTGAGCATGTCTATGTCCATTAATCTCACATCCAAGGGGATCTTACTCACAGCCTGAACTGCATCGGTATGAAAAAGTGCTCCGGCTTCATGTGCTTTGCGGGCTGCTTCCTCAACCGGCATTATGACGCCGGTTTCGTTGTTGGCCATCATTATGGAAACCAGCCCGGTCTGCTCGCTTATAAAACTTTCGAGTGAACTCATGTTAAGGGTTCCATCGCTGTTAACTTCTGAAATGCCAACAGGATGTCCCTTACTCTTAATGCATTCAGCTGCTTCAAGAACTGCAGGATGTTCAATTTTTAATGTAACAAGTCCCGGTTTCAGCGGGTTTATAGTAACCGCTCCAAGGAGAGCAGTGTTATCGCTTTCGGTTCCACCTGAGGTAAAGACAATTTCTTCGGCATGGGCTCCAAGGAGGGCGGCAACCTTTTCCCTTGCCGCTTCAATATCTTCCATGAGATCGCTTCCGAAGGAATGGAAGCTTGAGGAATTGCCGAACCTTTCCGTAAGAAAGGGAAGCATAGCATCGAATACCTCCGGCGCAATTCTTGTAGTAGCATTATTGTCCAGATAGACTTTCACCGGTTGACAATCACTTTCACTATTTTCCCGGCCAGCTTGCGCAATTTTTTTTCCAGTACTGCTTTGACAGTTCCTTCATCGCCGCCGGAAAACCTAACGCATACGCGCATGGGATGGACATGTTCTATTCTGATACTTCCATTTCCAACGGCTGCAGCAAGATCTGCGGGCATTTCACTCAGTATGGAATCAAGATGTTCCGACGTGTTGTCCCTTCGGTGTCTGAAATCATCAATCGCCATAGAAAGAGCTTCATGCCCCATTACGGAACAATGGTACTTCTCCTCCGGCATTCCGCCTAGAAATCCAACTATCTGATCGTTACTGATACAGAGAGCCTCTTTCAGAGTCTTTCCCTTTGCTATCTCGGTCAGGGCGGAGGCGGCGGCAATGGCGCCCGCACAACCGAATGTCATGAATCTGATTTCAGCAATTCTATCTTCGTCATCCACCTTGATATCAAGGGTCATGACATCACCGCACTGGGGGGAACCAACCTCGGAATGGCCGTCGGGATTCAACAGCTGCCCCGTGTTCCTTGGATTCATGAAATGATCCATGAGTTTTTCCGAATATTTCCACATTGCCGTATTCCTAGATATTTCCTTCCGTAAGATCTTCCAGCGTTTTCTCCTTCATATAGGTGTAGTACATGTCCCTGAGCGTCATCCATAGAGGCCTGGTTACACATGTGTCCTGAAGGGAGCACGTTGCCTGACCGAAACCATCCTCAGGAGAGCAGCCCGTTTCTCCGGACATACAGTTCGTCGGGAGAAAATCGGCTTCAAGAACATCGACTACATTGAAAAGGCTAATGTCTCCAGGAGACATTCCAAGAACATACCCACCGCCTGGCCCTCTTTTACCTTTTACTATTCCGTTACTCCTTAGCAGACCGAAAATCTGTTCAAGGTAGCGTACTGAAACCTGTTCCTGCTCTGACAGCAGGGCAAGGGATACGGGCTGATTTTTCCCCATACTCGTCATTCTGGCCATCCGAGCGAGAACACGCAGCGCGTATCGGCTTCTTGTAGAAATAAGCATAGTATATTTCCCCCCTATTCCTGTAGGAATATGAGTATATGAAGATTTTCATCCCCGTCAAGTAATGTGTTTTCGCCTATAGAAATATTTTGACAGTACGCTTCCCACTGCGATTACCGCCGTTCCCGCCATCGCAAGGAGAAGGGCAAGTCTAAGGGCGGCTGGGAGGGGGTCTCCTGTTTCTCCGCTGCCGGCAAAGAACGCATCCAGGTCAAGGATGATCGAGGCTGGACGGTAGTTGCCTCTGTTGCTGATAACAAGGGCATAGCTGCCCAGTCCCGGTATTTCTATTTCAAATGGACCTGTAGATACTAACATGTACTCCAGCGTATCAATCGTACCGGCATTGTTTCTCCACCTCAGATAATCATCTATGTGAAGAAGTATCAGTTCAACGGATGCCGTGTCAGGGCTGATACTGATATTTCCATGGAGGCTGGCGCTGTCCGACAGGTGCTCAGGGAGTGTGAATCTTACGGTCCTGTACTTGGCTACGGGTATTTCCATTGTTTCCTGCCACAGCAGAGTAATACTTCCTGCACTCAGCAGATGGACAACAAGTGGTATCGCAAGCATAAGAATCTTCATAGGATTTAGTATAGTACGGACAGGTAGAAATGACACGTCTCTGACCAGGGCTGAAAATGGATCCCGGGAGAACAGCTGAAAAGAAGGTGGAAATCTGTCACTGAGAGGAACTTATTATCTTGCTATATCCGGTCTGACGAAGATTCTCGGATTCAGGGGAGCAGAACTCCTCGCGGGAATTATGTCCTCGGTCAGATATCTTGGCAACAGAAAAATGAACAGTGTCTATCTGGGCCACCTTTCAAGAATTTTTCCCGATATGAACGGAATCCAGTTGAGAAGCACGCTCAAAGGATACTGGAGAGTACATCAGAAAGCTCTTCTCGGCCTTTTCTACTCAGGCAGGCTCAGCATGGAAAATGTACCGGGGATAGTGTGCTGGGAGAACCGGGACATTCTGGACGAGGCTGTTAACGAGGGAAAGGGTGTTTTGCTGCTTGTGCCTCACTTCGGCGACGAACGGACTCTTCATATCCTTCTGGCCATTACGGGCTATGCTATGCACGTGATATCATCAAGGTACTCCGATGCACCGGAAATTCTGAAGGAAGCGAGGCTTTCAGTAAGCCGGAGATGGCACCATGTTGCCTTCCCCGATGAGCCTCTACGCTGGATATACGATGCCATAGAAAGGGGAGAAGTCATACAGATATCCCCTACGGGATGGGGAGGCCCGAAAGGACACTGGGTGAAAAATTTCGGTGTCCCTGTTCTCGCTTCCTCTACGCCTGTCAGGCTGGCGAAATCCACGGGGTGCAGGCTGCTCATAGCCTACAACAGAGTCCTTCCGGGAATGAAGTACCATATAGCTTTTCACAGGTTCGACCCGGAGAACCTGGATGTCAGTGGCACCGGACAGCTATTCGCGAAATTTGAAGTCATCGCAAAACAGTATCCTGAACAGTACAACTGGATGAACCTGGTAATACGGCATAGAGAAACCAATACCATAGCGAGGCTTGGAAGCATTCCGAAGGAGGAACCAGTTCTTGAAGCGGCAGCCGTTCGCGCGGACTGGGATCCGGCGAATATCAAGGAATTTCAGGTGGTTTCCTCAATATCAGCCTCAGCGGTTTCAACCCTGGCGGAATAGAGCCTTCCCAGAGCAATCCCCTGAATTATCAGGTAGAACCCTACAAGTAGAGGAATAAGTCCGGTTCCAGCTACTATCAATGGAAGAATTGATGAATTAGCGGCGTTCTCAATGGCCCCTGCAGCCCTTGAAAGATGCATTGTGGCGTCGTTGAAAGCCTCCTCGGTGGAGAAAAGGTCACCTGCAAGGGAATCAACTCCGTCGGCAACATCTTCAAGGATCGGCTCCAGGGGCTGAAGCGTGACGGAAAGATGTTCCATCTGGGATATCATCTCTCCCGACGAATAGTAAGTATTGTTCAGGCTGGATATCGCTTCAGAGAAATAGTTCCTGCCTATCATCGAAGTTATGGTGGGAGGAAGATTTTCAAGGCTTTCTCCCACAGTGAGTACCAGCCTCCTCATCTCCTGGGTGGTCTGACTGATGCTGTTCACCGTAATCCAGGTTTCGTGAACTATTTCCTTCGTGCTTCTTATTGAATTGCTTACTTCGCTGACAAGTGAGGATGACGTGCCGAAATCCTTTCCTATAAGTTCCACCGCCGCATTGGCGCTGTGAAGGCCTTCCGATATGGACACAAGGCTGCCCCTTACGGGCCCCCAGGCTGTAAATGCTATGATGATTATCGCAGCCCCAGACACAATGGCAATTACTCCAAGAATCCAGGAGAGTAAGATAGATATGCTATGAGATATCAGGTTCTTCTTTTTCATTTGATGTCCTCTGTCTAAGGAGTGAGTATTTTCTGCTCAATGTACATTATCGGAAACACTCCTGGTATGTTCTGGAAAAGTTTGAATTAAAGTATCAAATTGAAGGGAAAAAAACAAGACTGAACCAAATGGATCTGATGCAGGGGGATCAGAAGATTTTCAGAAAGGCTGATGATTATATGATTAATGAAATTATTCAGGCGACTCACGAAGCTGGTTCAATCCTTCTCGCTGCCGCTGAGAGCGGGGTGGAAGTATCAAGGAAGAGCAGTCACGAACTGGTGACAACAGCTGATCTGCTCTCGGAGAAGTACCTGAAAACACGCCTTCTGGAAATCGAACCGAAAGCGGGTTTTCTGGGCGAGGAAAGCTGGGAGGGAGAATTCCCTGCTCCCCCTTTCTGGATTGTCGACCCGCTGGACGGCACGAATAACTACGCTCACGGGTATCCTGTCTGGGCCGTGAGTATAGCATATTGGAACGGGAGTGATGTAAAGTACGGCTGCGTACATGATCCAGGCAGAAACGAAACCTTTTCAGCATCAAGGGGATCGGGAACATGGATGAACGGGCTGCAGGTATTTTCTACGAGGGCTGAAGAAATGCCGGACTGCATATTCGCCACCGGCTTCCCCTACCACAGGAAAATAGATGACCCGGGTATGGATCTTGATGTTCTGAGGTATTTTCTTGGAAGGGCACAGGGAATACGCAGGGGGGGTTCCGCAGCGCTTGACCTGGCATACGTGGCATGCGGGAGGCTTGATGGCTTCTGGGAAGAACATCTGAAGCCCTGGGACATGGCCGCCGGTTTTCTTCTTGTTGAGGAATCGGGAGGTAAGATATCTTCATACGAGGGAGAAAAATGGACCCCTGCTTCGGGAGGAGTGGTAGCTTCAGGAAAAGCTATTCATCGTAAAATGCTTCAGGGAATTAAGAATAAAAAAAACAGGTGACACGGAATGGAGCCACGTGTCACCTGTCATAAAATACCTGATGCGGTCGCGCTGTCAGAATCCCAGGTTCACGCCTGCGTAGAACATGCTGATCCCATCCACTTCGTTATCCGAGGCTATGGGTTTTGTGTATTTGTACTCTCCGAATACGCTGAGTGGAACCATTGGAGGCTCGAAGGCAATGCCTATAACTCCATGAATACCGGGATGAACATGGTCGTAGGGATCGATGTTCACGGTACCGCCTGTTTGCTCATTGACAACCTGCATCAGAATATCGGCGTCGCTGAAGAGTATATGGGCTCCGCCGCCTGCGCCTATGTAGGGTTTAAGAGGTAAAGTTCCGATGGGTATTTTTATTTTCATGGTAGCTCCCAGATCGATATCATGAAAAGTAGCCGTATAATCACCCATCATCTGGGAACTGATACTGTCGGGAGACCATCCCCATTCGTTCTCCAGATATTGGTATAAACTGTCAGGACTCCCCTGGAAGTTCTGGTCGAATTCATCTTCGATATAGGTGATAAGATACTGCTGCATCGTGATATCACTCTCACTGGAGGCGTAGGATCCGCTGATCTCAAGATCCACAAGGCCCAGGAGAGGAAAACTCAGTTGTCCCCCGAAAACGGCACCTGAAGCACTTTGACCGGTTCTTGGATCGTCTCCGCTATAGTAGCCGATTCTGCCTCCGATCCTTACTCCTGCAGTGGCAATGCCGCAAGCCAGTAACAGTATAAGAAATTTCTTCATGTAAAGGCTCCTTTCGATTTTCTTTTAATATAGTACAAGATGGAAGCAGTATAACTTCTTGTCAAGAAGCAGGTCTTGATAATCTTTGGCTCCAACCTGCAAATTTCAGTAATTCCGAGCCTACAACTGAAGAAAAGCAGAGAATTAGACCAGAACGTCAGGGGGCGGCCGAAGCCGCCTCCTGAAAGTATTGGTGTATTCGACCCTAGCGGAGAACCATTGCCTGTGTAAAGACGGTTCCTGCAGGGGTTGATAAGCGTACAAAATAAATACCGCTGGCGATATTACCCGGTGTCCAATTAATGGAGTGGTTACCAACTCCGACTTCTTCGCTAACCAGTGTCTCGACAACGCGACCGGTGATGTCGAATACCTGAACGGTGGCATGGCCGGAAATCGGTGTGGAGAAGTTAAGGGCAGCGGTTCCTGTGATGGGGTTGGGTGTGGCAACAACACACAGGGTCACTGTTTCCATGCCCCCTTCAGTGTCTTCCACGGATGTGGGATAAACATCGATCTGAGCGGCAACGGGGTTGTAGTTATGAAGTCTTGCGCCTGTGTACAGTATAGTAGCGCTGGCCGGGACATTGACTGTGAAGGAAGCCTCTCCGCTGCCGTTGGTCGTGGTGGTTTCGTAGAAGGTAAGGGCCTTGCCATCGACACCATCAATACCGTCGGAAAGGGCAACTGTGGCTCCACTGACCGGTGAACCACTGCTGGTCACTGTCATTGTGATCGTCTGGGAACCGGGGTTGACCGTTTCAGGGTTGCAGGCGATCGCCAGAGGTGTTGGGTTGGCGGTGTCGTTGGTGAAGATCTCCATGGCGGGATCGCCGAACCAGATGTACATCTTGGCGTTGCCCTGACCGGTGGAACCGTGGACATTGATGATCCATACAGCAGCGTCGTTAAGGGTCTCTCCCACATTGTAAACAGCGTTGTTGTAAAGACCGAGGTAGATCTGCTTCATGTAGTCGTGGTTCGGTGTGGTGTATGAAGGACTGAATGCAGCAAGGTTACCGCTGGCTCCGTTATCATCCCAGGCGAAGCTCTCCGCAATGCACTCGCTTGCTTCGAAGTATCTACCGCAAAGGCAGGCGATGCCCCAAACAGGAGGCATAAAAGCGTTCGTGAGAGCCTGGATGTTGGTCTTTGACCACACGCCTGGAGCACTCCATATCCAGGCTGTTAGGCTACCGTGTCCTCTGTAGCCCACTGAGCCAACACCGTCGTTGAACCAGTCTGAAACCATTGCATTTGTTCCGCCCTCGGGGGGGTAAATCTTGTAGAAGGTCATTGAAACAGCGTAGCTGGCAGCAGCGATCTCATTACAGCACTGCGTGTACTTGCCGGGATAAGACTCCTGGTGAGCGGCAAGAACAGATGTGCTGGGAATGATGCCTGGTGTGTTGGCGTCGGAAAAGGAATACTGGTAGTAACCATCAATGATTTTATTGACCTGGGTCTCGATCTGAGAAGCATTACCGGTGAGACGACCTACCGCAATCTCGGGTGTAAGGTCGGTACCCACGATGCATGCATACCAGTAATCACCATAGACGGGATAGCCAGAAACAGAGAAGTTATAGTTGTAACTGGGAAGGACATCGTAGTCGCCTGCGATCATAGCGAAACGTGTAGTACCCGTATCGTAGTGGTCCGTGATGGCAGCCTTGATCTCATCGACGCTGGCAGAACTGGAGAAAGTCTCAACGGCACTCTCGTGACCGATACTCTGGTAGAACTCAACAAGGGGCATTATGGAGCTGAGGTTTGCGGTAGTGGTAACGAAAACATACACGGCTGCATCAGCATCGGTTGGAGTGGAAGCGGCTGCATCAACCATGTCGTAGTTGATGAGCATTCTTGACGCACTGCTTCTGACGTAATCGGTTGAAGAGAAAGCAACAGCCTCGGAGCTTCCCAAGAAGTCAATCCTTACTCTCATGAACCTTGCTGCCATGAGTTCACAGGTAACGGGGTTGTACCTGAAGGGATTGACAAGAAGTCTGTCGATGCTGATACCGCCCCAGATGCCAGGGCTTACAGTTTCTGCCCAGACGGAGGGAAGGAAGCCGTTTGTACAATAGGCTGCTTCATCCTGACGGAAGGGGTAAGGATTGTGGGGCATGTCGATCTCGGGGATCTGTACTGGAACCAGGTTGATGCCGGAGTAGGTGGTATACTCAACATCCTCAAAGGTAACAACTGCTTCGGTTCCGAATGGAAGGGCGAACATCTGAGGAACATTCGGAACCTCGGGAAGACCCACCGCCATCTGTGAGTAAAACTCGGGAAGCTCAATGCTGTCCCATGTGATTCCACCAGTAACTGTGTTGCCCAGCCAGAACCCTGGAACTGTAACATCCACAACAATGTGGTTTGCGTCTGACTCAAGAAGATTAACCGTACACACATCTCCCGGCTGGCCGCTGAAAGATTGCCAATCGAAAATGCCGTGTACGGCAAATGATACCGTTATCAGAATCATGACCAATAAAAATGCGTATTTCATCCTGAAGAATCTCCTCTCAAATTTGTATGCAGTAAAATAATTCACTACATGATAATACTATACGTATTATTGTCCCCTGGGAAACCCAAGTCAAGGAATTTTTCATGAAATATGTATGCTAAATGCTTATTCGGATATATTCTAGAGAAATTCTATTGAGAAGGTGAAAGCTATTCCTCTCCGTGGGCGAATGTTGACAACGAGACAGAATGGTCGGAACTCTATGTTCAAAGGCTTTGAGATCCAGCTATGGATGTGTAGACGTTCACACCGCTTCTGACCCAAATAAGCTTGACCTCACTGCAATGGAACCGTTAGTGTTTATCATGTGTAAGAGTTTGTTAGGATTCCTTTTCCTTTTTATTAGGGAGATGACCAACTATGAAATTTCTTCTATCCGCTCTTCTGATTTCCGTTTCCGCCTATGCAGTCGGCCATGGAAGCGTTTCCAGCTGGCAGTCCTTCGGAGGCTCCATGGGAGATATTCCAGAGGTGACTGTCCTTGAATCCGACCAGAACCATATGGTACTGGTAATTTCCATCCCGGGCTTCTGGCTTTACGACAAACCGGCTGAGGGCAGAACATGGAACTGTGTTGAATTGCCAGGATGCTACTCACAGGGAAGAATCGGTATGCCGGACCTGCCTTCCGTAACCGAAATGTTCGCTCTTCCATTCGGAACCGAGGCGGTTATAACCGTTGAAGAAGTTAATTCAACGGTTTACGAAAACATGGAAATCCTTCCAAGACAGACCCCTGAGATCGACATGGACCATGAACCCTATCCCTTTATCATCAGCGAGGAATTCTACCGGGGAGGCGAGAATTATCCCTCCACATGGGTACAGATTGATAACGAAGGTATATGGTCAGGGCTGAATGTTGCAAGGCTCGTGGTAAACCTGTTCAGTTACAATCCTTCAACGAGCAACCTGGAAGTTGCCAGCAGTATTACGCTGAGGGTTGATTTTGAGGGAAATGCTGGGGCACTTGCCTATCCGGTTAATCCCTCGATGGCTCCGGCGATGGAACGGAATGTAATCAACTGGGATGTCTTTGAAGCTTCTGCCGTACCCGTAGAGGGCGCCAGGGACGCCGGTGTTGAATACGTTTTTGTGTGTACCGAGAACACTGTAGACTTGGTTTCAGAACTCTTCGAGACCCATCATTATCTTGGGCTTCATACAAGGGTTGAAACCCTTGCGGCGTCCGGCGCAACCACCGATGATATAAAAAATGCCATATTGGATAATTACACTACCGGTATACTCCGCTTCGCGTGCATAGTAGGCACACACAACGAGCTTCCTTCCTATGTCTGGTCGGGAGAATTAGGTGATTACTGGTACGCCTGCCTGGACGGCGATAATTTTCCTGAGATAGCTGTTGGCCGTCTTACCGGTGACTCGGCACAGATAGTCCACCAGGTAGACAAGATCATCGGGGGTTACATGGACTACGGCTTCGATGATTCTTATGAAACCGGCATCACTCCAAGTGAAGCCATTCTTGCTGCCCACCAGGAGCAATACCCCGGCAAGTACACGCAGTGC
>DAOWFD010000286.1 GCA_030638185.1 Candidatus Aegiribacteria sp. | reverse complement strand
CCCGGACTTCAAATCCGGTGCTGGGTGCTAGAACCACCCTGGGTGGGTTCGATTCCCACACGTTCCCGCCATTCTATGGTACTTCTCTTCTTGCCGATATATGATCCAGCACCATTCCCGCAAGGGTATACCCGAAAATCCCTGGCATTACTATCAGGCTGGGTATCCGGTTTCTTATTCTCCCCCTGTGAAATATCTGATCGTCCATATCGGGAGGAAGCGAATGATCGCCTGCAGGCTCAGTTGAATACACGCAGGATATACCGCGGGTAATTCCGCGCTTACGAAGATACTTTCTGAGCTGTCTTGCCAGAGGGCAGCATCTTGTCCGGGATAAGTCACCTGTTCTGACAAGTGACGGATCTCTCCTTCCCGAAGCCCCCATACTGCTGAAAACAGGTATACTGTGTTCAACGCAGTACTCGAGCAGAGCAGCTTTTGGATTAAGGCTGTCTATTGCATCGACAACGACATCGGGGACCGGCTTGAGGATCGAATCAGCGGTGTCCGAATGGAAAAACTCCGTAACGGTTTCAACCCGGGTATCGGGGCAGGTTCTGCGAAGCTGATCAGCTACAATATCAACTTTGTATCCACCGCAGTCCCATGATCCGGCCATGGGATTCCTGTTCAGAGATGTTTCTGTAAGCTTATCAAAATCCACAAGGCGGAGGTTCCCAATACCGCTTCTTGCGAGTGCAGCTGCCGCATGACAGCCAACTCCGCCAAGACCGATAACTGTAACGTTCGCCCTGCGTATCTCCAGAAACGAATCCCTGCCAAGGAAGTCGATAACCCTGTCGAATCTTCTTTCAGTCATATCTCTATTCCGAACAGTTCCCGGACGTTTGAGGTAGTTTGCTCGGCAACCTCCTTAAAACTGATTCCGCGAAGCATCGCCAACGATTCACCTATCCCTGCCACATGCGCCGGCTCCACCCTCTCGGGTTCAATCCCATCAATTCCGATGGAAGGAGCGTCTGTTTCAAGAAGAATTCTATCCAGAGGTACATTGGTAGCGGATTTTCTGGCTCTTTTCGCCCGAGGCCTTGTCACAGCCCCTCCGAATGCAATGTAGAAACCCAGATCAAGGAAACGCTCAGCCAGTTGAACCCCTCTTGTAAAGGCATGCACTACTCCTGTAATATGTCCTTTGTATTTCTTTTCAGAAAGAATGGACAGCATTTCATCGAAAGCTCCCCGGCAGTGCAGAATAACAGGCAAGACAAGTTCTGCTGCCAGATCCAACTGTATACGGAATACAGTAATCTGGGTAATTCTGTCGGGTTTATCGATTTTGAAATCAAGACCTATTTCACCCACGGCAACCGAACCTGTTTCGATCAGAAGCTTTCCAAGCATACCAGTGTCAAGCTTCTCATCGGCGCACCACGGGTGAAGACCAAGCGCAGGATAAACGGATGGATATTCTGACAATTCAGCTACACTCTTCCAGGATCCGGTTTCTACAGCGGGTACGATAATCGCCGAAATGCCCTTCGCGGCAGCCCTTTTCAGAACACCGTCAATATCTCCGCATAGCGGTTTCATGAACAGATGGCAGTGTGTATCTATCAGCATGCCGGATTCCGACAGATTAGCGAAAATGTCTTAACGGATTTCATATTTTTTTAATTCCTCTTCTTACTACCGTACATTCTGCATCAACCGGCCCGACGTGTCCAGTTCCGGGTCTCAGTACGTCAGTGTCCTCTGCCTGAATCCGTATCCCATTACATCGTAAGCGTCATGCAGCACCATGAAAGCATCCGGGTCAATCCCCTTCAGTATTCTCCTAAGTATCATAACCTGCCTGCGATGAATACAGACGTATATGACATCCTTCTTTGTCCTTCTATATCCTCCTTCAGCTTTGAGAAAAGTCACTCCCCGGTTGAGCTTCTGGAAAATGACATCCCTTACTTCATCCGGTTTCTCTGTAATGATCATCACCGCTTTCACATAAGGCATACCCTCAGCCGCAAAATCAGTCATTCTACTTGTGAGGAAAAGGTTAAGATAGGCCCAGATGACGATAACCGGATTTCTGAATACGAAGCCAACCGCGAGAATGATCAGGGATTCGATCATCCAGTAGCCGGTGCTTATCGATACACCGCCATATTTTTTCAGTATTGCCACAGGAATATCAGTTCCACCGGTAGAACCCCGGAATTTGAAAATCAGACCAAGGCCTATTCCAAGCAGAGCGGAACCCGCTATGGAAGCAAGGAGTATGTCCATTTCGGAATTACCGGTAAAAAAGACAGTCAGCCGGGGTAGCTGTCCCTCTCCGGCAACGTTATGTACCAGATTTTCGTAATTTACAATAAATGATAGATGGGAAGGCTGAAATACCCAGCACATGGTATTCGACATGAGCATTCCCACAAGACTTCTTATCCCGAATTGCTTCCCTACTGCCACGTAACCTAAGAAGAAGAGAGGTACATTAAAACCGAACATCCAGATACTTTCGGAGATACCTGTCCAGTGGTATAGAACCTGGGCCAGACCGGCTACGCCGCCAGGCGATATCCGGAAGGGAAACAGGAACCACGCATAGGCAATTCCAAACAGGATCGAACCTGCTAAAATGCCGGTGTAGTCCTGAAGTTCATTCCTTATGCTCACTCTAATCACCTCCCGCATGTATTAAAAGAAAGGGACAAAGCCGGAAATAGCCTTGCCCTGTCAAGTGCAGGAAATATAATCGATTGCTTCCCTGATCGCCTAACAGGTCAGGGGAATTCTGCCTGCTTCCTCATCTTCCTTCAGAGCAGCTCTTATTCTGCGCTTCGCCAGAAGCATTGCCCATATCAGAACCGGCAGAAGACCAAGCACCATGAATTCATTCCAGAAGGGGATTGCGAATATGCAGAGGTCGTAAAGACCATGAAATAATACGGCAAGAAGAAAACCCTTCAGAATAAGCCTTCGCCTGGATCCCCTGTTCGTACTGAATTTCGCCATTCCTATCCAGTAGCCCATGATAACCGATACTGAAGCATGCATTGGAATTGAAGTAAACGCTCTGAGAATGCCTACTGTTATACCCCTTCCCAGTACATACAGGACGTTCTCCAGACATGCGAAACCCATCCCCGCAACTACGGTATAGACAATTCCATCCATAACTTCATCAAAGCACTTCCTTCGAAAGGCATACTTCTTTACAATGAACAGTTTCAGGCTTTCCTCCACCAGTCCTGCAACGATGAAAGCCTTGAAAACTGGATACAGAGCCCTGTAGGGATTCAGGAAGTTCCCCAGTTGGTTGACACCCATTTCTATGAATATGGCCGGGACCGTTGAGAGAAGTCCCAGAAGGAATATCCTGATGATAATCCCCTTTGGCTCCGGCTTCGCCCTGTCTTTCCTGTAGAAGTATATGACAATTATGAGGGCGGGGACTATCGCAAGTATTAGTGAAATGGCAAGGTTCATATTCAGCGGATTACGATGTTACAGGATGCTGGTCTAATGAAGCCTCATCTTCCATTTATTGTCTCCGTCCCAGCCAGCCTGGTATTCGTATTCTACGAAGTATACGCAGAGGTCCGCCTGATACTCGTAATCAACGTAGTAGATATCGATATCCGACTGGTACTCGTAATCCACAAAAAACCATAGGGCGTCTTCTCCGTCGGACTGGTATTCGTAGTCGACCACAAAAACCGATATGTCAGCCTGATACTCGTAATCCACGATGAATATGTTCAGATCAGCCTGGTATTCATAGTCACATTCATACACGTTACCTGCGACCGCAGCGGCTGTGGCAGCGGCAAGAATCATAAAAACCTGTTTCATGAAACACCAACTTTCATCGTTACTCCATTTCATTGCCTTGGAATAGATAATTGTCAATATATGTATATGATTCAGATTAACGAAAGGAGTTTCCGATTATGAAGACGGGTTTTACCATAGCTGTGTTCCTTATGCTGATACTGACTCCATGTTGCAGCAACGGAGGTGAATCGATGACTTCGTCACAGAACACTATTCCCTCAGGTGAACTGGAATTTCCCGGGGAGATAACAGTGGCTGAATCCTTTGCACTTCGCTTCTTTGAGCCGGTGGAATCAAGCACTGTTCCGGATATGGCTTCTCTGGAACTACCGGTTCTCCCGGAAGATGTGTTCAATCTTAATGAAATCATGAATAAATCAGGTATTGACCGGATTCCTGAGATGCTGCTTGAGAATGGTTTTGTCGTTTACAAACCGTTCCGTGTCACGAACAATCCAATCAGAGCGTATGAAATCATGGAAACATGGGATCAGCCGGTGTATGTATCAGCCGGTATTCCTCTTCACATGCTTCATATCTTCTTCGACCAGATTCTCCAGGATATTGAAGAAAATTACCTTTACGGTGATCTTGAAATCGTCTGCAGGTGTCTTTACGAAAGCAATCTTGAAAGAGGCTGTACACTGAACGCCGCATTCTTTGCGGTACCCCTCTCGTGCCTCGATCCTGATTTTATAGCCGATCAATCCATTGCAGAAGCTGTTGAGACCGAAATATCGTTGATAGAAGATCATGTCGGCTTCGATGACAGCCCAGTTATGGGATACCGGGAGGACTACTCCCAATACGTCCCGAGGGGACACTACACATCAAGCCCCGAGCTTGAGCGGTATTTCAAGGCGATGATGTGGCTGGGCAGGCTTACATTCCTTCTTAACGGAGGAGACCCCAACGGGCAGATGGCCACATATATAGTTTCCGAAGAAGATGCCCGCACCATGACCGCAAGCGCTCTCTGTATCGTTTCTGATCTGTCGGAAATCGACTATGCGGGAGAACTTCTTCTTGATAAGTGGCGAAGAATCTATGAAATAACCGCTTTCTTCGCCGGTTTTGCGGACGATCTTTCCGTACCACAGTACGCCCAGGCTGCGCGGGAAACCGCAGGTGAATCAGCAGACAGCCAGCTAATTTGGAGTATGGATTTCTACCGGCTGTTCAGGAATTATGTAAACTCCAACTTTGCAGGTCCCGCCATATACAGCGGCACCGGGGAGCTTATATCAATGCCGGACGAACAGGGGGAATTCGATCCGGGTGATCTTCAGGAGGCATTCCAGAAAACTACCGGTTTCAGATTCCTGGGGCAGAGATACACCCCTGACAGTGAAATTCTGGGGAAGCTTGTCTTCCCGGCCGTTGGACTGAATCCATCGGGAAATAACAGGTTCATGCCCACAGGCCTCGATGTTGCTGCGGTCTTCGGCAGTGAGGCTGCTATCTCTATCCTTGAAGAACGTGGAGATTTCGCGTATGTATCCTACGCAGACTCACTTGAGTCGCTGAATCGGATGATAGAGGAGTACAGCCCCGCTGACTGGCATGCGACGCTTTACATGTCATGGCTTCACTGCCTTTACCTTCTTCAGCAGGAAAAGGGTGATGGCTATCCTGATTTCATGCGGACAGAGGCGTGGAAACGCCATACACTTTCAAATTTCCTGGCATCCTGGGCAATGCTCAGGCATGACACGATCCTTTACGCAAAACAGAGTTATACTATGGAATGTGGATCCGCACCCGGACCCGCAGAGGAGCCGGAACCCTCCGCCGGGTTTGTTGAACCTGTGCCGGAAGTT
>DAOWFD010000317.1 GCA_030638185.1 Candidatus Aegiribacteria sp. | reverse complement strand
TCCCAGAGACCGGACTCAGATGGGAATGGAGGACGGTTTCCAGGTTCCGGAGATACCCCTTCTATCGAATGCATGAGTGAAGTCTCTTCCCCGCAGACAAATGCTCCTGAACCCTCGCGAATCTGAATATCGAAGGAGAATCCTGAACCGAAAATGTTTTTCCCGAGCAGACCGTTCTCATGCGCCTGATCCAGTGCCACTCTGAGTCTTTCAATAGCCAGGGGGTATTCTGTTCTGCAATAAATAAACCCTGTGGAAGCACCGATAGCGTATCCGCCAATTATCATGCCCTCTATTACGGAATGCGGATCACCTTCGAGAATTGATCTGTCCATATAAGCTCCTGGGTCACCTTCATCCGCGTTGCAGACTATATAGCGGTCTTCTGCCTCAGTTTTGCGGGTATACTCCCATTTCAGACCGGTAGGGAAACCTCCGCCTCCCCTTCCCCTCAGGCCGGAACATTTAACCTCTTCTATCAGAGCTTCGGGTGTCATTCCCCCGAGCACATTGAAAAGGGCTCTGTATCCACCCCTCGCGGTGTACTCCTCAACAGAACCCGGATCTATTATTCCACAGTTCCGAAGCGCGATCTTCTGCTGTTTGGAAAAGAATGGAACATCTTCGTACAGAGGCGTGGATGAGAGTTCATCCTGCTTTTTAGTCAGATCATATTCTCTGAAAACATCATCAAGCAGAAGTTCCTTACCGTACTGACAGAGAAGATTATCCTTCGGAATTTTTCCGTTCTTGAGCGCATCCATGAAACTGGCGACTATCTCCGGTGTCATTTCGACATATGTCAGCCTGGGGATTCCAGGAATGAAAAGGTCTACAATCGGTTCTCTCTGGCAGAAACCAAGGCATCCGGTCTTCGAAAGAACAACGTTTAAATCTGTTCGTTCCAGGATTTTCTCGAATTTATCAAAAACTGCCTGAGCCCCAGTAGCCAAGCCACATGTCGCCATTCCGACAGAGATCCTGATCTGTTCCGGATATAGCGATTCCATACCATTCTGCTCGAGCTGATCCAGTTTCTTCGTGTTCATGGCGCTCATTCGTAATCCTTCAGTATTCTGGAGAGTTCATTCAGTTTGACCCTGCCGTAGACTCGATCATCAACCATGATAGCCGGAGCGAGGCTGCAGCAGCCTATACACCTTGCCGCCTCTACTGTGAACCTTAAATCTTCTGTAGTGCCGCCAGGTTCGACTCCAAGCTCCTCGCATGTCCGCTGCATGAGCTTTTCCGCCCCTTTCACATAACATGTTGTTCCCATACAGATGCTGACCTTATGTCTGCCTCGAGGCTCCATACTGAAGGAATTGTAGAAAGTGGCGATATTGTAGATATCGGTAATGCTGATTTCAAGCTTCGTTGAAACGTAACGTATGACATCTTTCGGCAGGTAGCTGTAATGTTTGTCTATCTCCTGCAGGACCGGCATCAGATTGCCCTGCTGATGAACGTGTTTCTCGAGGATGCCCTCCACGATATCCCTGTCCTTCTTACTCAGCTCGACCTCATCGAGCTCTACAGGGTAAATGATCTTTGTGACCGGACAGTTGATAACGCAGGCTCCGCATCCTGTGCACTTCTCCGAATCGACGTAGCGCGGATGTTTCTTAACCTTGACGGTGAAATTACCGGCTTCTCCCTCTATACCCATCAGTTCCGCGTTAGTGATGAGATCGATATTCAGATGTCTGCCGGCTCCCACGAGCTTGGGCGAGATTACGCACATGGCGCAGTCATTCGTCGGGAATGTCTTATCCAGCTGGGCCATGATTCCGCCGATTGCCGGAGACTCCTCGAGAAGGTAGACCTTGTATCCGGAATCGGCAAGATCAAGGGATGACTGGATTCCGGCTATGCCCCCTCCAACGACAAGAACCGCTCCTGATTTTGCGGAGTCTTTTTCCATATTCTTCTTTTCCTGCCTTATATCACCCATAACATTTATTACTTTGACCGCCCAATGTATGATTCAGCCCGGACTTTCTTTCGAGCGGCAAACTCCTTTATTAGAGCCACCTTTCTCAGTCTGTCTGCTTTTCGTTCCTCATTCGTCATGCCGCATATCAATTCAATACTGCCTTTGAACACGGCATCTGCAAATCTTTGCTTCCCCTCGATCGTCCGGATCATCACCGTTGTATAACCATCGGGAGAACCGAGGCCTCCTACTGAGACATCCGCGAAATCATTCGCGAAATGGCTGCATCGAAGACATGCCAGTCGCGCTATCTTCTCTACCTCGTTCATCGGAATGTGAACTTGAATACCGGATTTCATGTTCAGTATAAAATCCTCTTTGACATTCACGCTGGAGATGTCGTCAGGGCTAATCTGCCTGTTCTTAATAAAATCCTTATCCATGAGATTATCCATTTCAAAGCACTGCATACAGAAAAGACCGATCGTGTATTTAATTATATCCGACGGTACGATTGAAACCGCCTGCATTTTCTTGATGGCGGTTATCTGACATGGTGTTCCTACAACCGCAAGCCTGCGGGGTTTCTTTTCCTGCTTGAAGTAATTGATCTGTTTCACAATTGAGACGAAACCGGAATACATTTCGCCGACTTCCTCAAGATGAGGTAGCTCTGAGAAGTGAGATCCCGCTGCATTCAGGAGTTCCTCTCTTGTCGTTGCGACTATCGCTTTCCTGTTGAACATCTCGGTAGTCACCGAGACAACAGCGCCATCTATATGACCGGCCTCAAGCATGTGAATTAGAAGAGAAGTCACTACCCCGCCGTCTGTCGCAAGTTTGCGAACATCCGCATCTGTGCTTCTGGCGGAAAGAACATCGGTGAAATGCCCGATCGGCTTAACCCAATCTGATCGTGTTTTTAGCTCATCCTTCAGAGCATCGGTGCGCGGACAGACAAGGTAACAGAGCCCACCGTCAAGGCAAATATTCGGTTCGACGTATTCAGGGATACCGGAATCACCCAGTTTCAGTGCGCCGCATCCGCTGGCGGAGCAGACCGATACACATCCGCCGCACCTCCCGCATAATCCTGTTTCAATTACTTCGGTCTTCAGGTTTTCGAATGTCTTTATATTGTTATCAGTCATGACACTCCTCAAAACAGATCTTTACCATTTCGTGTCCAGTTCTTCTTCGAGAGCCTTAAGGATTTCTGCCTTGCCATTCTCATCCGGATGAAGTTTATTCTCGATAATCTTGCATCGAAGGCTCTGAATAACCTTATCGAGTTCCCTGGCCTTATCAAGTCTCTCCGGCTGAACGTATCCTTCCTTAACCGCCATATCCCGAAGAATGCTTATTACATCGGTGAACTTCACGTTCTGGGGGCAGAGGGCAGCACAGGTATAGCATCTCGAACACATCCATAAGATGTCCGATGAAAGGACTTCCTCCCGCATTCCAAGTATCGACATCCTGATGATCTTTCTGGGGTCGTATTCATCATTTACCTCAGCCACCGGACATGAAGCTGTGCAGGTTCCGCAGGTGAAGCAGCGCATAAAGGATTCCGCCCCCGGCTGGGAAGCTATATCGTATTTGAAATTCGGGTCATTCTCGGTAATTATTATCTTTTTCATCCGCCAATCTCCATCTAAACCATCTCGGGTATATTCTTTAGTTCGGCCATTGAAAACACAGGTCCGTCAATGCAGATATACTTCGAACCGATATTGCACCTTCCGCATTTACCGATACCGCATTTCATGCGTCGCTCCAGAGATGTGTATATCCGCTCATCGGGAAATCCGAGTTCCGTCAGAACCGGAAGGGTGTACTTTATCATGATGGGTGGACCGCATACTATCGCCATAGTGTTATCAGGACTCGGCGCGACTTCCTGCGTAACAGTCGGAACGAATCCGGTTTTTTCGGTCCAGCCATCCACGGGTTTATCTATGGTAAGATGAAACCGGATATCATCTCTCTGTTTCCAGATTGCTATCTCATCTTTGTAGATGAACAGATCCGGATTTCGTGCTCCGTAGATAACCGTGATATCTTTGTAATCATCCCTTGAATCGAGAAGATATATCAGGAGAGATCGCAGGGTCGTGAAAGCGAAACCGCCTCCGACTATCAGGACATTCATTCCTTTCATATCATCTACAGGATACCAGTTGCCCAGAGGGCCTCTCATACCTATGATATCCCCGTTCCTCAGGTAATGAATATCGTTGGTTACCGAACCTGTTCTGTTGACCGTAAAACGGAGGTAATCCTCTTCGGTGGGCGAGGAAGCGATACCGAATGGCGATTCACCCTTTCCTAGTATCGATATCTCACAGAACTGACCCGGCAGATATTTGAATGCTTCTTTTTCCGATTCTGATACAAAGGTAAGATCGTAGGT
>DAOWFD010000099.1 GCA_030638185.1 Candidatus Aegiribacteria sp. | reverse complement strand
TCCGATTTCATTCCTCCGTACCAGTGGGAGGAAGCTGTTGCAAGAGCTCCCATTGTCTACTTCTACGGAGCACAGTTCAGTGGTACATTCACCGTAAGTGTTCATTCAGGGAATTTCATAGTAACACTGCCATTCCCGGATAATCTTGTAAGCACATCACCAATGCCTCCGCAAGAGTCCTACAATGCGGTCTGGGAGATATCGGAAACAACACTGAATCAGGAGTATTTAGTCGGAGAATATTTGCATGTCTCATCAGACATACTTGAGATCTGGAGAAAACCCCCTTCTTATGTCCTTGAATTCAACGATGGATCTCGGGAGAAGTTCATTTACTACGAGTGTGCGCTTATACCCTCCTCCGAGAATGATTTTTACCCGGTCCTGCTTCAGGATAACGGTTCTGTGCTTCATCCTGATTACACCGGTCCCATAATGCGTTTCGTAAAAGATGGGGAAACGGTAACCATGGAACTGATCATGGGAGACGATACATCACAAGGGGTAATATCCGCTTCTGACCGGGAAAGCACTATTCCGGAAATATTCTGTGACTGGGCCGAAGGCACTATGAAATCAGAGGAGTTGGTTTCTATGTGGGACACCTGGAAAGGCTGGATATACGATGGTTCCTGGAGCGGTGATACGCTCCTGGTGTTTCCCCTTCCGGGAAGTACCATTGAAGGGATGACAACGATCATTCTGCAAACGGATGATTATCACGAAGTGGAATATTCCAGGTTCTATCTGGGAATCCTGTCGAATTAGCTGTCAGTTCGGATCTTCTGTGGTTTTAACCTCAATGGTACATTTTACAGCAAGTGCAGCAATTGCAGCAACTGCGGCATATACGGGTATGAGGGCAACGCCCAGGATTCCAATTGTCAGAGGAATTTCTATCAGCGTCTTACCTGATTCATTTCTTATAATTATATGCCTAATGTTTCCCTGATGAATAAGCTCCTTCACTTTTTCAAGAAGGTCGCTTCCGGAAACCTTGAATTCATTTTCTTTCGATTCGGTAGAATCAGTCATTTTCAAACCTCCATATGATCGTATCCTTTTGCACCAATACTTACTCTCTCTCCGTTAAGAAATACAGTGGTTTCTCCATTTCCGGTCTCTGCCCGGCCAATTATTGAACATCCAACTGATGAGAAGTCGAGCCCCGCCGGCGCCCCGAACAGCAGTACATAATCCTCTCCTGCGGCAGATGCGGCCAGAGGTTTATCCTTCACTGAATCAAAGAACATAGTCTCATCAATCTCAAGTATCGTATCAACGGAACTCTCCAGGGAAAGGTGCGCAGCTTCAGAAAAAAGCCCATCTGAAATGTCTATCGCACAGCGAACGCCCATTTTTCTGAGTTCAATTCCCAGCTCCAGTTCCGCTCTCGGTTGCAGGAAAGCTTTCAGCTGCTCAAGCTCTGCTCTGGAAAGAAGCCCGGAACGTGATTTGAGATTCTCTCCGTGCAGTCCTCCCGCCTTTTCAAGTTTTTCGGGAGCATCCAGAGCTCGGCCGAGAAGATCGCTTATCCAGAGATTATCACCGGAACGAAGGGATGATCTTCTAAGAAGCGTATCCCGCTCTTCTCCCTCGCCTATGACAGTGAGAGTGATTCCCAGGCGTTCTCCCCGCACTGTTTCACCACCCACAAGAATTACATCCTCACGTTCGGTCAGCCCCCGGTAGAAATCCTCGATCCAGTCCACGCCAATGCCGGGATCAATGGATAAAGCCGCAAGGACCCACTCAGCCCTTGCGCCCATTGCAGCGATGTCTGAGAGCGCGGCTTCAAGTAGACGCCTTCCCAATATCTTCGGAGGAGCCCACCATCGATGAAAATGCGTACCTTCATAGAAACTGTCGGTGGTAACAACAGGACATTGAATTCCCGGCAGTACAGCGCTGTCATCTCCTATAGCGTAAAGAGAAGGGAACTTTTTCCTGAGCCTCCGTATCAGCCCTCTCTCCCCTATATCTGAAATACGCTGGTTCACGAGTGTACTATCTTTCCAGGATAACCTTCAGATGCTCCTTCGCCAGGTAACTTCGGTGTTCCGGAACTGTTATGATGGCTCCCTCAATTGCACTTTTTCCACCATGGCAAAGGCAATCAGTTTTATGAATATCAATTGCATGCAATGCGTTTTCAATCGTCCTCCTGGCCCGGACGGTGTTCAGCCTGAGATTTGCCAATACACCCTCTACGGAAACGTCATCTTCAGTTTCATGCCATACATCGTAATCCGTGATCATGCATAAAGCGGCGTAGCATATGCCTGCTTCCCT
>DAOWFD010000259.1 GCA_030638185.1 Candidatus Aegiribacteria sp. | reverse complement strand
CGTATCAACCCCCGAGAGGATCTGCCCGGAGGTAACCAGGGGACCGTAGCCCCCTCCGGAAAGTCCCTTGTTAAAAGCTGCCAGAACTCCAAGCCCAACAATTTTTCTCCAGGAAAACCTTGGCTTTGAGTTTCTTTTAAGAAGGATCAGAATACCCATTGAAAAGACCATCACGCCGATGAAAATCTTGAGGTATGTTTTTGGAATGTTTACGGCCACGAAAACAGCTGTGATTGCCCCTACAAGGCTGCAGGCTGCGAGGACCAGGGCGATCTTTGCAGCATTGGATCGAGGCATATAACCCAGCAATCTCATTTTCTTAACAAGCCTGTGATCCGGATCATTCCGGAAATCGAACTGAACGTTACCAGTCCGGTGATGCATATAGGCGGCAAAACCTCCGGTGATAAGCTCAGAGGTGAGTATTGCGGGTATGACCACCAGTGGATTGTAACCCATTATAAGAAGAAGTGGTGTCAGTGTCGTTCCGTAACCCATGCCCAGGGATGAGTCTACGAATTCACTGGCGAATGCTATAATGAACAGTATCAGGATGGATAGAACAGGATCCATAATCCTAGCCTTTCTCTATCTCCGGTTCCATGGAGCTACCTGATGATTCGGATGATGATTTTACCCTCGAGATGCAGAGATTTCCGTCATTGAACAGAACCCAGCGAATCCTGTCACCATCGGATATGTGGAGTTCTTCGACGATCTCCTTGGGTATTGTAATGCGCCGTCTGCTGCTTCGGATCGTAACTGAAGTTTCTCCGATGTATGTAACATTATCAAGATCGATTTTCATGCTTTCCCCCGTTTATAAACATTGGCGTAACACCAATAAGAATTGGTATCATACATATACACTTTGGTGTGTCAAGGACTTGCTGTCAGGAAAGATGCTGTGCCAGTATAAGCCTGTTGTGGGTATATTCCCGCGAATGTTACGGTTGACCCTGAGTGAAGTTGTAATCCTATTTCACTGGCAGGAAATACTTGCAGGAAGTCTTGAAGAAGTCTAAGGATAATCTATGAGGGACAGAAAGCTTGATGAAATCGTCCGAAGGCGGGGAGCCGAAGCTGTACCGTTCCACGCTCTCATGTCCAGGAGGATCAGGAACATACTTCTGGTTTCGAGTCTTTACGATTCTTATACGTTAGAGGAAGACGGGAAGTTTACGGAGCTGCTGTTCTCGGAGTACCTTCATCTCAACCTCAGATACGCTCCCCGCATAGTAAGGGTATCGACCGGAGAGGAAGCTCTGCAGCTTCTTGAGAAGGAGAGCTTCGATCTGGTTATCTCAATGCTCAGTATAGGTCACATGAAATGTGATGAGCTGGGATGGGCAATTAAAGAAAAAGTATCCGGAATCCCCTTCGTTGTCCTCGCTTATACCGGACGCGACTTGAAGATCCTGATGGATGAGGGCAGACTGAAGTACGTTGATCAGGTTTTTATCTGGCAGGGGGATGCTAGGCTGTTTCTTGCCATTATTAAATCCATTGAAGACAGGCTGAATGCCGAGCATGATTCCCGTGTTGCAGGGGTTAAATGCATAATTCTTGTTGAGGATTCCATAAGGTTCTGTTCCTCCTATCTGCCCATGCTGTATACAGAAATCATGCAGCAGACCCAGACATTGATGACTGACGGCGTGAACCAGATGCAAAAACTCATGCGTATGCGGGCAAGACCCAAAATTCTGCATGCACGGAATTACGAAGAAGCTATTGAGCTCTACAGGCTTTTCCAGGATCATGTACTGGGAATGATACTTGATGTAAGATTTGAGAAAGAAGGTGTTGAATACCCCCGTGCCGGCTTCCAGCTTGCGGAGGAGATACTGTCGAATGACCCCGAATGCCCGATACTCTTCCAGTCCTCCGAAGAAATCAACAGGAAAGCAGCCAATAAAATAGGGGCGGCTTTCATAAATAAGAACTCACTGACTCTCCTTGCTGAACTCAGGGAGTTCATGAGGGATTACCTTGGATTCGGGGATTTTGTTTTCAGGAACATCGACGGGAAAGAGGTGGCCAGGGCTGGTGATCTGAGAGAAATGAAACGTGCTCTCAGCAGGATATCGGACGAGAGCCTGTTCTACCATGCTGAGAGGAATGATTTTTCCACATGGCTGATGGCCAGGACCGAATTCGATCTTGCTCACGCCCTGAGGCCTCAGAAAGTAGAGGATTTCAAAACCGCCGGGGACCTCCGTTCCTACCTGCTTTCATCTCTTAAGCAGTGGATGGAAAGGTACAGGGCAGGCCAGGTTGAGGAATTCTCCAGTGAGACATTTGATTATGACTCAGAATTCGTAAAAATCGGTTCGGGTTCACTCGGTGGCAAGGGACGGGGACTGGCTTTTATAAATGCCCTTCTGAACATCTACAGGATCAATGATGAATTCCCCAACGTGAAAATCTATGTTCCTCCAATCGCAGTCGTGGCTACTGGGGTTTTTGACCGCTTCATGGAAAATTCCGGACTGATTGAACTGGTTTTCCACAGGGATAATTCTGATGGCAGCCAGTCCAGTATGAAATGGGACAGAACCATTGCCAGAGCCTTTCTGGAAGCACCCGTTCCAGATGATGTCATGGAAATGCTGCATGCTTTCCTTGAGGAAGTCAGATATCCCCTGGCAGTAAGATCCTCCAGTCTTCTCGAGGACAGTCCATCTTACCCCTTTGCAGGTATCTACAAAACTTACATGATTCCCAACAACAGCCCGGATATCGATGTTCGAATGTTGCAGCTTCTCAGTGCAATAAAGCTGGTATACGCATCCACATATTACAGTGAATCGGTAGCCTACATAGAGACTACGCCTAACCGCCTTGAAGAAGAGAAGATGGCCGTGGTCATTCAGCAGATAGTAGCCAGAGAACACGGAGATGCTTTCTATCCGAACTTTGCAGGAGTAGCAAAGTCCTACAATTTCTATCCCCTCGATGGCATGAGCGAGGAATGCGGTGTTGCTTCAGTTGCCCTTGGCCTCGGGGGCACGGTGGTAGATGGAGGTAAATGTGTAAGATTCTCTCCGGACTCCCCGGAGAAACTTTACCAGTTTTCTTCAACTGACGAGTATCTCAGGAACTCACAGAGGGATTTCCTCGCCCTTGATCTTAAGCAGTCGAAAAGCGTAAATGTAGACGATCCCTGGAAAGATGTCCACCTGGTTTCCCTTGATCTTTCGAGGGCTCAGGAAGACGGTACCCTGGCGCCAGTTGGCTCCGTGTACTCTGCGGATAATGATATGATAGTGGATGGAACCTTCCGTCCCGGAGCGAAGCTTGTGACAATGGCGGGAGTGCTTAAGGGGGATTTCTTCCCGCTTGCGCTGCTTCTGAAACACCTTCTAAAGATAGGGAAGGTCGCGTTTTCAAGCGATATTGAGATTGAATTCGCGGTTAACCTTGGAAACATTTCAAAGTGGGAATCCCATGAGTTCGGTTTTCTGCAGATCAGGCCGATGGGTCACACAGTGGGTATTCTACCGGAAGTGGAAGATATCGATGAAGAGAATGCCATTTGTATATCTCACCAGGTGCTGGGAAACGGATTCATAGAAGACATCAGGGATATAATCTACGTTTCCTCCAGCAAGTTCGACAGGAGCCAGACAACCGAGATAGCCGGTGAGATCGAGCAGCTGAATCGAAAGATAAAATACTTGAGACGCCAGTCACTTCTGATCGGCCCCGGGAGATGGGGAAGTTCCGACAGCTGGCTGGGAATTCCGGTTAAATGGAAGCAGATATCATCGGTGGGTTGCATTGTGGAAACTCCCCTCCCGGATATGGATGTAGAACCTTCACAGGGGACCCATTTCTTCCAGAACATCACTTCTCTTGGAATCGGTTACTTTACTCTGAAAAGGAAAGGTGAAGATTACCTTGATTACGATTATCTTGAGAATCACACCGCTATGGAGGAAACAAAATTCCTGAGGTACATCCATCTTTACAAACCCCTTCGGATTCTGATCAATACTAAAGTTAAAAAGGGAACTATTCAGCTGACATGAAAAGAAACCCCGGCTGAACCGGAGGCCCCTTCATTAGCTGATCATGATACTATTGAGTTTTGTATCGATTTTCTCACGACGTTTCAGTCACCATGTATGAAGCTGACCCTCGACTCCACGGGAGTGAGGGTCCCGGTCTCAAGAAGCTAGTCCATAAAGACCTCCGCATCGATGAAGCCCGTGTCCAGAGCTTCAACCCCGCTAAACGACGCGTATCCGTCACCGCCCCGTGCAAGGAAGGTGATGCTCCCCACCCACTTCGATGAGGGTATAGGGCACTATCATCCCTGCCAGCAGGCTATAGGAGGTAAGGTCCAGGTTTGCGCAGACGACGGGGAACTCTGCCTGGTCAATCTCACAGATAACTGATAACTGCAGAGACCCCGAAGCAGCTGAAGAATCGGCTACTTGACAAGAATAAATGGACGCATTATCCTATTTCAGTATTTACTGAATTAGAAGAAAGGAAAATTGGCAGAACAGGAAATATCTCGGTATTCCTGCGTGAGACAGTCAAATTCGGATGGATTTGGATGTGTGGGACGTTTCCTTGGATTGTGTTACTTGTAGCATAAGTCCAGTATCTCACAGGTTCGATACTCCGGGCATGGAAGGAGTTTGAATGATGATAGGATTCGGACTGAAGATCTGGACCATTACGGTATTACTTATAGCGGGGCTTGTGTACAGTCAGTCACCGGACACACTCTGGACAAATCATTACGGCTCCTGGCTCTTTGATTATGCCTATGATGTCCGATCTACCGACGATGGCGGCTTCATTGTGGTTGGTATATCGAATTCGTACAGCTCACCCTATTATCAGGTCTACCTGGTAAAGACAAACAGTGATGGAGACAAACTCTGGCACAAGACCTACGGCGGTGCCTACAGCGATAGAGGATATTCGATTCAGATAACCGCAGATGGCGGGTATATCATTTCCGGCAGCAGTGAAGCGCATACCGGCTCGGGAGGGCTTGATATCTATCTGGTCCGAACCGATTCCGCCGGTGATACTCTCTGGACAAGAACCTACGGAGGATCCCAGCATGACGAGGGAGAGACTGTTATAATAACCGAGGATCAGGGATACATGATAGCCGGGTATACGGATTCGTACGGTGCCGGTAACCATGACTTCTATCTGATCCGGACTGATTCCAGCGGCGATATACTCTGGACCAGAACCTATGGCGGTACAGGTGACGATCTGGCATGGTCGGTAGCAGCGACTCCAGATAGTGGGTTCATCGTCGCAGGCAGAACAGCATCGTTCGGCGCAGGCAGCTGGGATGTCTGGCTAATGCGAACCGATGCCGCAGGGGATACTCTCTGGAGCAGGACTTACGGAGGTAGCGGCTGGGATGCCGCCAAGGAAGTAATACCCACAGCGGACGGTGGATTCATCGTTCACGGTTACACGGCATCATCCGGTGCAGGGAATACCGATTTCTATTTGCTGAAGACCGATGACTCGGGTGATGTTCTCTGGTCTCGCACCTATGGTGGGAGTAATTATGACAACGGCACCTGTGTCCGGCAGCTTCCGGATGAGGGCTACCTCCTTGGCGGGTACACTAAATCGTTCGGGGACACCGATGGTGATTTCTGGATAATCAGAACCGACGCTAATGGTGACAGTCTCTGGAGTCAAATATACGGTGGCACCGGAGTCGAGAATCTGAATGGAATGGATCTTACCATTGACGGCGGTTATATCCTTACCGGTAAGACTGAGTCATGTGGTGACTACTCATCCGCCTGGCTCGTCCGGGTCGCACAGGATTTTACCAGCATCGGTGAGCGGGAACAGGCACAGAACACGCTTCCCGGACTGTATCTTCCTATGGTAACACCGAATCCGGTAATCTCGAGCATGGTGTTCGATCTGAATACGGCGGTCTCTGGACCAGCCGATGTATCAATCTATGACCTATCCGGAAGACGTGTAGCGGTCGTCCACAGTGGTCAGCTCACAGAGGGAACGCACAGTTTCATGTGGGTCGTGCCGCAGACCATTGCTAACGGTACTTACGTAATAATGGCATCCTGTGGCGATCTTCTTGCAGTAACAAGGATTGTCGTTCTCAAGTAGAAGCTGCCTGCAACCGGCGAGTCGGTCCAGTCAGGTCGAACAACAGGCCAGTTGCATCGGTATCATAGAAACCGGGCGGGGGGATCGGAATGATCCCCCCGCCTGAACCGCTGGCCCCTTCATTGGCTGATTCAAAGAGTCTCTATACAACACCCTGAGCCATCATTGCATCGGCAACCTTGCGGAAACCGGCTGCGTTTGCACCGAGAACGTAGTTATCCGGTTCTCCGTACATTTCAGCAGCTGCCCTTGCCTGGGCATGAATGCTGATCATGATGTTATGAAGCTTTGTATCGACTTCCTTACGGCTCCAGGTTGAGAAGGTGGCATTCTGAGCCATTTCCAGCCCGGATGTAGCTACACCGCCGGCATTTGCGGCTTTGCCCGGGCCGTAGAGGATTTTCTCCTCGATAAAGATGTTAACACCATCAGGTACAGTGGGCATGTTGGCTCCCTCGGAAACGAGGAATACGCCGTTGTTGATAAGATTCTGCGCATCTTTTGTATTGATCTCATTCTGGGTGGCGCTTGGGAAGGCGCAATCGGCCTTGTGATTCCAGAGTGGGTTGTAGTCAAGTTCAGGATCAACGGCCATATAAACGGCACTGGGGTATTTCTCAGTGTATTCTTTAATCCTGCCCCTGCGGTTGTTCTTGAGGTCCATAACGTAGGCAAGCTTATCGGTGTTGATACCCTCCTCATCGTAGATGTATCCACTTGAATCCGAAAGAGTTACAACCTTGGCGCCAAGCTCGATGAGTTTTTCAGATGCGTACTGTGCAACGTTTCCTGAACCTGAAACGAGACATATTTTACCCTTGTAAGTATCTCCACGGGTCTTTAGCATCTCTTCGCCGAAATACACGGCGCCGTAGCCGGTTGCCTCAGGCCTTATCAGACTTCCACCGTACTGAAGGCCCTTGCCGGTAAGTACACCGCTCCATTCGTTTCTCAATTTCTTGTACTGTCCGAAGAGGTAGCCGATTTCCCTTCCGCCGACACCGATATCACCGGCGGGTACATCTGTACTGGGTCCG
>DAOWFD010000239.1 GCA_030638185.1 Candidatus Aegiribacteria sp. | reverse complement strand
TATGTTCCCCGTCCCTGAACTGTGAGGCCGATGATCGCGGATCTCGAGAGATGGGATGCGAGCAGTGCCTTGCGGTCATTCTTCTTTACTACGTACGGTTCACCCCTGACCGCTGTGTAATCGTATCCATCCTCGACCGGGAACTCGATGATCCTGCTCTGTCCGCTGAGAAGCGCCAGCCTGAGCGATCTGAATACCTCGTCGGCTGTGTCATTCCTGCGGATGTCCAGTTTTACCCATGTGAACCTCGCACCGATATCCTCACCGGTACCGTCCACTTCCAGTCTGATCTCGTGGGCATCCGAACCCTTCACGAAGCAGATGGGCTTCGAACGTCTGGGGCGGTTGGATGCGGTATTAAGCCAGTGGAGGGTCTCACATGAATTCAGCCCCTTGCCCTTATCTCGAAGCTTCACCGTGCCGCCCACAGTCTCAAGTGCCAGGAGCGATGGATGTTCTATGACCTTGTTCAGCGCCACCCCTTTCTTGAAGAGTCTGAGCAGACCCTTGTGATCACTATTGGAATGGGCAGGTATCACGATACCCCCCTCTTCCGAAACGATGGATATGGTGTCCTGGACACTGGAGGAAGCGGCAGCAATGAATCCCCTTCCCCAGTGCTCTTCCCGAATTCCGATGGATCCCAGTATGCTGGCAATCCGCAGACTGGAGTACCATTTCGGCGGAAACACGGCCAGCAGGTGAACGTTGCTTGCGGTGATTTCTACTCCTGGCAGGAGTATGAGCGGTAGTATGTGATTGTCCTCATCGGTCCAGAAGGATATCCGTTCATTAATATGCGCGATCCGTTCTGCGAACGAGTTCAGCTTTTTGGCCGACTGCTTGTGGTTCTTCACCTCAAGCCTGTGTTTCTCGACGCGAAGATCCCTTTCAAGAACATTCTTTGCATATAACAGCCGTTTCAGCATGGTCTGCCTTACCCGCCCCTTGGGATCATCGTGGTATATTTCTCCGAGATACAGTGAGTTGACAGATCGTATTGCGGAATACCAGGTTCCCATCTCGGGAACCCTTGGAACTATGTATCCCGGGTGGTTGTGATCGGTCAGAGCGGTCAGGCTCATACCCTCGATATAGCACCTGAGCACGTACTCCTCGGGGAAGAGACAGCTCTTGAGGTATCTGCCGATATCGATCAGAGCCATATCGATCAGCTTATCCCTCACTTTCCGCTTCCCGCTCTCGGTTTCATGTGCATCCGTGATGGATGCTATGTGATCCAGCCATGCCATCGTGATATCGCTCAACAGCCCATAATCAATTTTCGGATGCCCTCCCAGGGTTGGAAGCGACTGAACTTCAGTGTCCGAAAAGGCTTCGGTGAACGATGCTGCGCCATCGTTCGACTCGGATTCCGAGAGAATGCAGATCATGTCGTATTTCTCGTAGTGGAATTCCTTTGCAGTCTGTCCTTCTTTCCTCCGGGGAAAGAGGTTCTCAAGTACCCCGGGCAGCGTGTAGCAGCTGCATTCCGATGCAGGAGAATGTGTGTGCAGATCGGCCCTGCGGTATACGGCACCCTCATGGTAGCCGGAAATGGTCTTGAATTCCTGAATGATTTCATCGTATCCTGGCATAATCAGACCTTTCAGAAAAGGATCAATTTGAAATTAGGATTTGATTATATCGCGTATGCTCGATTCGATTTTCTTGAGTGTATAAGGTTTCATAATAACCCCCATGAAACCGTATTTCCTGTAATGAGCCATGACCGGATCCGTGGAATATCCGCTTGATACAATCGCCCTTATATCAGAGTCGATTTTTCTCAGTTCCTCTATCGTTTCCTTTCCGCCCTTTCCTCCCGGGACTGTCAGATCCAGAATAACAAGCTTGAAAGGTTTACCGTTTCGCCTTGCGTTGCGGTATTTTTCTATCGCTTCATCTCCATTTCTCGCGCACTCGATACTGTACCCAAGATGTTCAAGCATGCTGGATACAGTAGTTCTAACGATATCCTTGTCGTCCATGATGAGGATCCGTCCCTCATGAGTATCGGAATAATTCTTTCTATCATTATTCCTGATTACCTTATCGGTTGATGCCGGGAGATGGATGATGAAAGAAGTTCCGATACCGTATTCACTTTTCGCTATGATATTTCCATCATGTTTCTTTATTATCGAGAAAGCGGTTGTAAGACCCAGACCGCTTCCTTTCTTTTTCGTTGAATAGAAAGGATCAAAAATTTTCGATAAATTATCTTCTGATATTCCTATGCCACTGTCGCTTATTTCTATTTTAACGTATTTGCCCGGATTCAGTTGCATGTTCGTACTGCTGTCTATTTCGATATTCCTTGCCTTGATCAGTACCCCTCCTCCATCCGGCATTGACTGGTCTGCATTGATGATAATATTCTGTATAACCTGGTTGATCTGCCCCTTGTCCGCATTCACTGTCCAAAGATCGCAGGGAATATCGTACGATGCGTTTACATTGGAACCGCTCAGGACAAAATCTGCTGATTGTCTCAGCAGTTCATTGATGAAGAGATTCTCCCTTACAGGTACTCCTCCCTTAGCGAAGGTCAGAAGCTGGTGGGTCAGACTGGATGCCTTGTTTGAGGCGTTCTCCGAGTTAGAGAGAATCCTGTAGATATCGCTTCCTGGTTCAGTCATTGATTTCGCGAGGGATATGTTTCCAAGGATGCCTGTGAGGAAGTTGTTGAAATCGTGCGCTAAGCCCCCGGCGAAAATCCCCAGGGATTCCAATCTCTGGGTTTTTTGTCTCTCCTCGTCGAGCTTCAGTTGATCAGAAATATCTCTTCCCATTCCAAGTACGGCGGATTCACCCTGATAGGTAATTATCCTGACGGATAGTTCCATAAACCTGACCTGTCCGTCCTTTGAGATAATCCTGGTCTGATAGACGCTTGGGATGTTCTTTCCAACAGATCTGTTTTTTTCGTATTTCTTGATTTTTACCTTGTCATCCGGATGAATCAGCTGCAAGAAATCCAGATCGTACAGTTCTTCCT